>JAYTZZ010000101.1:0-10750 GCA_043741595.1 Hyphomicrobiales bacterium
GCCGAAATCCGAACGCGGACCCGCTGCCTTGCCGCGCGCCGCGATACCGATGCATGGCGGCTGACCCTCAACGACGGTCGCGACCCGGCACAATACGAAACCGTGACCGCGCGCGCCCTCGTTAATGCCGGCGGCCCCTGGGTCTCCGAAGTGATCTCCGGTATCGCGGGTCTCGCATCGCCCGTGAAAGTACGACTCGTCAAAGGCAGCCATATCGTTGTTGATCGACTTTTCGATCACGATCGCGCGTATCTTTTCCAGAATGCTGACGGGCGCATCTGCTTCGCAATTCCATACCAGCGAGACTTCACCCTCATTGGCACCACGGACGAGGACTTCGACGGCGACCCCGCGGCTGCCTCGATTGATGACGCGGAAATGGACTACCTCCTCACCGCCGTCGGCGAGTATCTCGAACGCCCGCTCTCCCGGGCCATGATCCGTTGGACTTTCGCCGGCGTCCGTCCGCTTCACGACAACGGCGCCAAGAAGGCGCAAGCCGCGACGCGCGACTATTTCCTGGCGCTCGACGCGCCACAGGGAGCGCCGCCGCTCCTCTCCGTTTTCGGCGGCAAACTTACGACCCACCGCAGCCTTGCAGAAAACGCGATGAAGAGGCTCGCGTCGACTTTTCCTGACATGCGCGCGCCCTGGACCGCCAACGCAACGTTGCCCGGGGGCGACGTTCCCGGTGACTTTGACGCATGGGCGCTGGCATTCTCAACGCGTTACCCGTTCCTTGATGCCTCTCGGCTCAATCGCCTGTGCCGCGCTTACGGCACGCGCGCCCAAAGCCTGCTCGAAGGGATAACCAGCGCCACCGACCTTGGCCGGGACTTCGGTGCCGGCCTGACGGAGCGCGAGATCGACTATCTCATCGCCAACGAATGGGCCGTGACCGCCGACGACATCCTCTGGCGCCGGACAAAGCTCGGGCTTCGTTTGAACTCGGCCGAAGTTGCGGCCCTCACAGAACATCTTGGAAAAGGTGCGATAGCCTAGCTAACGCTGCGTCCGCGCCCTAAATGCGAGCGATGGCAATCGAAACATCCCTCGACCTCCAAACGCGCACGGGCTGGCCGGACGACCTCCGCTTCATCCTCGAACGCTATCCGCGCGAGGCGTGGGCCGACCATGTCAATCTTGCCGGTATGGCCCGTTTCTGGCTGGACATCCACAATGGCTTCCGTCGCGCCGGCGAAGCCTTGAGGGGATCAACCAACGAATTCCGCGAAGGCCTCGTCACGCCGGATCGATTTCGCTCGTGGTACGCGCCGCGCCTCCAGACGTTTCTGGGCCACCTCGAGGGTCACCACAACATCGAGGACCACCAGATGTTCCCGATCTTCAACGCCGCCGAACCTCGACTGATGAAAGGCTTTGAAATCCTCGAAACCGACCATGGCGTCATCCACGCCGCGATGGACGGCATGGCGGAGACGGCCAATGCCTTCATGCAGACCCCGGCTGGCGACAACGACAAGATGCGATACGTCGCGGATGCCTACGCGGGCACTGCCGACCGCTTGATGCTGATGCTCGCCCGCCACCTCGGCGACGAAGAGGACCTCGTCATCCCGCTCATCCTCGATCGCGGCGAGAAAGCCCTCGGGCTCTAGCGAGCGCGCCGACGTGGGGCCGAAGAGTCCTCAAAACCAATTGTTTGTTGGACTCAGTTTCCCTAGTGTCCGCCGCGCCGAAAGCGATGGAGCCACCAAGGCGCGCGCGGCGGGGAAACGTCCGGAGGATTTAATGGCGGATATCGGTTTGGTCGGCCTTGGCGTGATGGGCGCCAATCTTGCACTCAACATGGCCGAGAAGGGGCACCGGGTCGCCGTCTACAACCGTACCGCCGCGAAGACGCAAGCTTACATCGCAGAGGCGGGCAATCTCGCCCCGCGCTTGACCGCCTGTTACAGCCTCGGCGAACTTGCCGCGGCGATATCGCCGCCACGCCCGATCATCATCATGGTCCAGGCCGGTCTTCCGGTCGACGAGATGGGCCAGGCGCTCGCCGCCGAGCTCGCCAACGGCGACATGCTTATCGATGCCGGCAACGCCAACTTCCGCGACACCCGTCGCCGGGTCGGGGAGTACACGACGCGCGGGCTCGATTTTCTCGGCGTCGGCGTCTCCGGCGGTGAGGAGGGCGCCCGCCACGGTCCCTCGATCATGGCTGGCGGCACACCGAAGGCATGGGGCCGCGTCGAGAAAATCATGCTCGACATCTCGGCGAAATATGAGGGTGAGCCTTGCGCCGCATGGGTCGGCCCCGAGGGCGCCGGCCACTTCGTCAAGACCATCCACAACGGTATCGAATACGCCGACATGCAGATGATCGCCGAGATCTACGGCATCATGCGCGACGGCCTCGGCCTCGGCCCGGACGAGACAGCCGACATCTTCAATACCTGGAATGATGGCCCGCTGAAATCGTATCTGATCGAGATCACCGCCAAGGTGCTGGCCGCCAAAGATACAAAGACCGGCAAGCCGCTGGTCGAGATCATTCTCGATACCGCCGGTCAAAAGGGCACCGGCCGCTGGTCGGCGATGGAGGCGCAGGATCTTGGCGTTCCGGCGACAGTCATCGAAGCTGCGGTTTCCGCCCGCGCCCTGTCGGCGCAGCGCGAGCAGCGCCTTGCTGGAGCGGGAATCTTCGGCACCCCATCCATGAAGATCGGCGACGCGCTCGGCGACAGGAAGGCCGCGCTTAAAGCGCTGGAGCAAGCGTTGCTCGCCGGCAAGATCGCCGCTTATGCTCAGGGGTTCGCAGTGATGGCGCGTGCTTCCGAGGCGTGGGATTGGCGCATCCCGCTTGGCACGGTTGCAAAAATCTGGCGCGCCGGCTGCATCATCCGGTCGGTCTTTCTCGACGATATGGCCAAGGCCTATTCGGCCGCCGGCGCGATCACAAACCTGATGATGGCCGAGCCTTTTGCGTCGAACCTGAAAGCATCCGAGGGGAGCCTTCGCCGCGTCGTCGCCACCGCCGCGCTGAAGGGCATTCCGATGCAGGCTCTTTCCTCGGCGCTCGCGTATTTCGACATGTCACGCACGCAGCGGACAACCGCCAACCTTATCCAGGGGCAACGCGATTTCTTCGGCGCCCACGGCTTCGAACGCGTCGACTCGACGGCTAAAGGGTTCCACGGCCCGTGGTCGAAGTCTTCCTGACGGGATTTATTCGACGAACACGGTGACCCGGTCGGACTTGCCGGCGGCATCGACGACGGAGAGAGTTACGAAGCCCGGCCCATCGGGCTGCCAGCTCTCGGAGCGGGCGAATGGCACTCGCGCGATCGGCGCACCGTTCGCGAAGAACGTGAACGGCGGCGCCCCGTTCCTGATCTTGATCACCAGCGGCGAGGGGTCTCCCGACTTGATGCCGAGGTCGACCATGACGCCGTCCTGCGGGTAGGCGATCTCCGGCATGTCGCGGTCGATGATCGTAGCCTCGCCCGGCCCGCGGAAATGGCGAAGCGGCGGCGGCAGGGTAGCGGTCGAGGCGACGATGGTATCGGCCGGGCGCGCTTTTAGCGGCGTCCGTTTCGGCCCGACGCGGTCGAACGCCTCGAAGAGGATCGGCGCCGCGGTGACGACACCCGAGAGGCCGGCGACCGGCGTTCCGTCGGGGCGGCCGACCCACACGCCGACGACATGGCTTCCGTCGAAACCGATCGCCCAGGCGTCGCGATAGCCGTAGGAGGTACCAGTCTTGTAGGCGACGCGGCCCGGCGATCCGTTGATCGGCGGCGGTGTCCCGGAAAGAATATCTGACACGTACCAGGCGGCTGAAGGCGAGAGCACGGGCGCGCCGGTTTCCTGCGGCGGCAGATCGTCAACCCCGTCGCGGAGTGCCACCGCAGCACCGCCGCGGGCGATCGCCGCGTAAAGCGCGACGAGATCGCGGAGAGTGACACCGAGCCCGCCGAGGCCGACGGCCAACCCGGGCGCGGAAGTGTCAGGCATCACCGCAGTCACCGCCGCCCGTTTCAGTCGCGCCATCAAGCGGGCCGGGCCGACCGCGTTCAGCGCGATGATCGCCGGCACATTCAACGACTGGGTGAGCGCCTCGCGCACCGTCACGGTGCCGCGGTGGAAACCGTCGAAATTCTGCGGCGCGTACGCGCCGAAGCCGGTCGGCCGGTCCTCGATCAGGCTCTCCGGATGTGCCAGCCCCGCTTCGAAAGCGAGACCGTAGATCAGCGGCTTCAATGTCGAGCCTGGCGACCGTTCGGCCCGCGTCATGTCGACGTGGCCGCCGCGCGCGTCCTGGAACAAACCGGCGGAACCGACCGACGCCAAAATCGCACCCGACATTTCATCAGCAACGACAATTGCAACCGACAGCTTGGGTCCGAGGGCCGCGACACGGTCGGCGGCCAGCGACTCAAGCGACGCCTGCAGGTCGCGATCGACGGTCAGGCGAATCACTGATTTCTCGGGATGAGCGGCGACGGCTTGCTGACCGAGATGCGGCGCAAGCATGGGAAATGGCCGCCGGTTCTCGGGAATACGCTCGGACTTGGCGGCAATCGCGGAATCCGGGTCAATCGCGCCCGCCATCACCAGCCGATCGAGCACGCGGTCGCGGGAAATCCGCGCCAGCTCGGAATTTTTGTCGGGACGGCGCGCTTCGGGCGATTGGGGGAGCGCGACGAGGAGAGCGGCCTCGGCGGTGGTGAGCCGGGACGGTTCCTTGCCGAAGTAGGTGAGGGACGCGGCGCGGATGCCTTCAATGTTGCCGCCATAAGGCGCAAGTGTCAGATATAATTGAAGAATCTGGTCCTTGGAAAACTGCGATTCCAGCTTCCGCGCAATGGCGATCTGGCGCAATTTTCCGGCGATGCTGCGCGTGCTGGTGTCGTCGATCAGGCGGGCGACCTGCATCGTCAGGGTCGAACTGCCCGAAATAATATGGCCTCCGGCACAGACGAATTGCCACGCTGCACGGACAAGCGCACGGGCATCCACGCCATCGTGTTCGGCGAAACGTTTGTCTTCGTACGCCACAAGCATGGCGAGGTATTTCTGATCTACGTCTGCCTTGGTCACCGGCAGCCGCCAGCGCCCGTCGACGATTGTGAACGGACGAAGCAGTCTGCCGTCGCGATCGACCACTATGGTGGAGGTCGGAACCGCCGATGGGTCCGGCATCTGCGGCAGGCTCGCCTCGATCTCGCCGATGGTCTGGATCGCGGCAAGGCCGACGCCGCCGACGGCGGCAGTTGCGAAAGCTACGGCGCCGGCAATCGCTCGCCAGCGCCAGTTGCGAAATGGAGCGAACCGGCCCATCGCGGTTACCGGGTCGGTCCCACCACGTCGATCCTACCGGCGCCGGTCCGCGCGTAGAGCTCCGGCCGGTACATGTCTTCGACCGTGGCAGCGGGCTGGGCGAAGGTGCCCGGCGAGACGGCCCGCACGGTGTAGGCGACGTTGAAATCGAGCGCGCTCCCGTCGTCGCGATCGAGCGCCGCCAAGAAACGGTCGGTGCGGGCTTCGGCATGGGTCGCCGTGTCGGTCGACAGCCAGCCATATGCCGAAGCCGCACCGCTGACCGAGATATTCGGGTTCTCGATCTCGAAACCCGCCGGGATTGGATCGACAATCATGATGTGTCCGCCGTAGGCGTGATCCGAGGTCACAGACAGTTCGACGACGAACCGGTCGTTCTGTTTGACCGTCGATATGTCGGCGATCTCGCCGTCCGGCGTGTAGTAGGTCCGTTCGATCTTGAAGCCATTGCCGCCTTCCGGTTCCGGCACCAATGGAATGCCGGTCGCCGAAACAACCGCGTCGAGTTGGTCGGAACCGAGGTTCTCGATCTCGATGGGCGCGCCCGCGATGCGCTCGTCGGAGAAGCGCCGGAAGAGGGGAGCGGCAATATGCTCGCCGTCCAGCGAGAACTCGGTACGCGCCGAGTCCTTGATAAGCGCCGCCGCCGCCATCAGCATCCAGGAATTCTCCTGCGTGCTGGTGTACCGCGTCCGCCGTTCGTTGAGCGCGATGCGGGTGGCGAGGGTGCGTATATCGACGCCCTCGGTGTTGGTTTCGGCGGCAAGTGTCAGCACAGCAGCCTGATCGCGAAGCATCGTGCCGTAGTCTCGCCGCCAGAACGGCGCTGCTTCGGCCACGTCGAGGTCGGCCATCGCCGACCCGAAAGCCTTCGCCGCCCGCTGGCGGTCGCCATAGAGCGCCATAGCTGCGCCGATCTGCGCCTTGGCAAGCGGCGTGCGGAACGCGGCGAGCTTCGAGTCGGCGTAGTAGCGAAGATCGCCGATCGCCGCCCGCCCAGCGCGGGCGAGCACGTATAGCGAATAGGCGATATCCTCGCCGCCTTTCTCGAAGTCATTGGCGTAGGCGATGCGGTTCGAAAGGTTGTCGAGCGCCAGAGTGCGGGCGATGTCGGGCACGTCGTAGCCCTTCTCCTTCGCCCGGGTCAGGAAGTCGCTGACGTAGGCGTCGAGCCAGAGGTCGTTGCCGGCGCCTTCCGGTCCCCAAAGTCCGAAGCTTCCCGACGCCGCCTGATCGGCAAGCACGCCGGAAATTGCATTCTGCACGCGTTCCCGCACTTGCGCATCGGCCGCGATGCCGACGGAGGTCGCCACATCGTCGAGATAGACAAGAGGCATCGCGCGGCTGGTGAGCTGTTCAACGCAGCCGTAGGGGTAGCGATCGAGCGCCGACAGGATGCCGGCCACATCGAGCGGACCGGCGCCGCCCAGCGAAACGGCGACGGAAGTCGTGCCGGGCACGAACTCCGCCAGCAGTTCCTCGTCGATGGTGAGCGCGCCACCGGCGGCAACCGCCACCAGATTCCGGCGGGTGACCGGTACTCCAGGCGGCCTGACGCCGATCATCAAGTTAGTCGGGAATTCCTCGCCGCTTGGTGCCGCGAGGCTGACAGTCACGTCGAAATCCCCGACAGAATTGGCGGCGATCGGAATGTTGAACGCCAAGCGCTGTTTCTCGGCGAGCGTGACCGTACGGGTCTCGTCCTCATCCGGGAAGCCGATGCCATCGCCGGTCGCAACCGACAAGGTGTAGTCGCCGGCAGGACCGGAGACGTTGTTGATCTCGACGAGCAGCCGCGATGAATCCCCGATCGCCAGGAAGCGAGGAATGCTCGCCGTCACGACGACGGGATCGCGCACCAGCACATCCTTGGTAGCGTGGCCGACGCCGGTCTTGCTCCAGGCCATCGCCATCACTCGAACACTGCCGTTGAAGTCCGGCACTTCGAAGGTGACCGAGGCCTTGCCTTCGGCATCAACTTTCAGGATGCCCGAATAGAACGCGAGCAGCCTCTGCGTCGGCGGCGGCGACTTCAGCCGCACCGCCTCGCTGTCGCCGCCGGAGCGGACCGTGCCCGGCACGCCCTGCATGCGATCGATCAGGAGCCCGTAAATGTCCCGGATCTCCATGCCGAGCTTGCGCTGGCCGAAATACCAGTCGTCGGGCGCCGGTGTCTTGAAGTTGGTCAGGTTCAGAATGCCGACATCGACGGCCGCGACGGTGACGTACGCGTCCTCACCCGGCTGGAGGTTGCCGATGGACAACGGAATGGTCATCGGCCCGCGCGGACGCATCTCATCCGGAATGTCGAGAGACACTGCGAGATCGCGGTCGCCGGGCGAGACCTTCGCCCAGGTGAGACCTAGCGCGCGCGCCGGCATGCGTTTCGCCTCGACATCCATCGGGCGGTAGAGCGTGGCGGTGACGTAAGCGCCTGGACCCCAATCCTCGGTGACTTCAAGATCGACGGTGGTGCCGCCTTCCGGCACGTCGACAGACTTCATTGCGATCAGCCGGTCGTCCATGATCTGGATGACGGCAGTGCCGGCAAAACGGGGGTCGAGGCGGAGCTTCGCCGTTTCCCCGATGGCGTACGCGGGCTTGTCGAGGGCGACTTGTAGCGTATCGGGCGTATCCGATGAGCTCACCGCGCGGTACCAGCCGGCGTAGAATTCGACGCTGGTCGCCGAGGAATCGCCATCCTCCACCGTGAGACGATAGCGGCCCCATTTGACCGACGCCGAGATGGTCGACGCCGCGTCCGCGGTGAAGTCCACCGTGCCGCCATCAACTTTCGATGCGCTGGTGATCAGCTCGTAGTTCCAGGAGCCGTTGGTGCGATACCATTGGTAGTCGTTTTCGATGCGCTCGAGCTTCCAGGGCACGCCAGCTTTCGCCGTGCGGCTTTCGTCTGGCGCGACGAGGATCGTCTCAAACTTCGCGACCGCGTCTTCCTCAACGTCACCGTCAAACAGCGGCTTGAGGCCGATCATCGGACTCGCCGCTGCAACCGGACGTGACAGCGTCCGCTCCACTGAGCGTCCGTTGGTGTCGGCGACGCGAATGATGAGCGTGGCGTCGAAGGGCTTGGTCGACGAGGGTAGGGTCGGGAGCGTCACGTCGAACGTCGCCTTGCCGTCCTCGTCGGTGACCGCGTCGATCGACAACGGCTCACGCGTCGGCTCGCCGCTCTCCTCGGTGAGGCCGAACTCGTAGCCCTTGTAAGCGGCGAGCGTATTCGTCGGCGTCAGGTTCACTTCGCCTTCGACCGAAAGGTCTGGTGCCGAGGCGCCATAGAGGTAGCGCGCTTCCAGATCGAGGCTCGTCGGATTTGCGCGGTCGAGGATCGTCGCCACCGTGTCGATCGTCAGCGCAAGCCTTTCCGGCTCGAAGTCCTCCACCAACACCGAAGTCTCGGCCAACGGGGAATCCTTCGGATCGGCGTAGAGCTTGATCCGCCAGGAGCCGCGCATGGCGTTGGCTTCGAGCGTCACGTCGTCCGAATAGCCGCCGAGGCCGCCGTCCGAGAGAGTACGGCGCAGGAACTCGACGCCGTCCGGCCGCTCGACGATGAGCGTCATCGGTAAATCGTCAACGGCGTTGGCGCGCGCGTCGCGTACCAGAGCCGTCAGGTGAATGTCTTCACCCGGGCGGTAGATGCCGCGTTCGGGCGTCAGGAACACATCGACCTTCTCGGGCGCCGTCCGTCCGTCGACGCCGCGGTCGGTCAGGTCGAAGGCTGCGCGAGTCAGATCGATGAAGGCGTAGTCGCCGGATGTTTCGGCAACAATGATCTGCGGTGCCATGCCGCCGGTTCCGCGGGCGAGGCCCGGCTCGAACGTGCCTTCGCCTTCAGCGTCGGTGACCGCCTCTCCGAGTATCTCGTTGTTGACCGCAACGAGGCGAAGCTTCGCGCCCGCCACCGGTGCCGCGCTCGACAGCGAGCGAACAATGGCGTGGACTCCATCATTGCCGGAAAGGGCGGTGAGACCAAGGTCGGAGATGATGAACCATTGTGTCGCGATCGGGCCCCATTCATCGACGTTGCCGGTCGCCGGCGCGGCCGTGATGACGTAGGCGCCGGGCTTCATCGTGGGCAGCGCTTCGGCGATCGGGATCGCGGTCGTCTGCGTCTGGTTGAGCTCCGACTGCATGCCGATCTCGCCCTGCCAGATTTGCTCGCCGCTGGTATTGGCGATGTCGTCGGCGGAGTAGTAGCTGAGCTGCGAGAGGAAGCGTCCGTCACGCACGGCCTGCGCGATGCCGCGGTCGGGGATCCGGTAGATCGTGGCCTTTGCCTTGTCGGCGTTGACCGACGTGATCGGAATCGACGCGCCTGGACCCGAGGGCAGAACATAGGCATTGCCGGCAAAGCCGACCCAAGGCGCGCGGTCGCGCACGTAGACGGAGAGTTCCACCGGATGCCCTAGCGTCTCTCCGTCCGCCGCCGGCAACTCGCCACGGAGCCGTATCGTGTAGCGACCGCCGTGCTTGACCCCGTTGATGCAGATCTGCTGCGACTGCGGCTCGACGGCGAGCCCATCGCCGCCTTCCACCGACACGAAATCGGCAAGGTCAGGGCGCTCAACGGGCAGGTTGTCGGAGAACTTGACGCAAATCTGCGGGGAGGCGCTGTCGGCCTCGACCTCGTGGGTCTGCACGCGGAAGCCGTGCTCGGCGACCACTTTGTCATACGCAATGCGAACATCAGGAACAGCATTGATTGCGAGGCTGGCGCGATAGGCTCGAATCGAGGGCAGCCAGTACTCGCGCTTTGCGAGCGCTTCGCCGAGATGGGCGAGGGCCTCGGCGCGGTCGGCGACCGTCTCAGCGCGAAGATAGGCGTTGATAGACCCGGCGCTGGCGTCGGTATTCGCCTGATCCTTTTCGGAATAGTTCTCCGGATTGCGGCGAAGGCTTGCCACCGTGTAGTCGAGCCAGGTGCTCACATCGTCATAAGAAACCGCCAACGCCTGTCCGAAGCTGGCAGCGGCCGCGTCGAACTGACCGGCGCGATAGGAGCCGCCGCCGGCGGTGAGCGCTTCACGGAAGCCAAGGCGTGACGGATACCGCCGCTTGAGGTCGCCGATCTGGCTGCGCGCTTCGTCGATCTGGCTGCTCGAAAGGAATGTGAGGTCGGCCATCCGCTGGCGTTCCAGCGAAGGCGTGAGATCAACTGCGGCCACGATCCGGCCGGCGGTGGCGCCGGGCGTGGAGGCTAGTTCGCCGAAATCGGATTTCAGGAAACACCAACCGGCTTTGACGTTGAATGTGAACGCCCGGCAGGCGTTATCCCCGAGGCAGGCGGCCTGACAGGCATTGAGGTCGACGCCCTTTATTGTCTTCAAGTCAAAGCCGCTGTAGTCGGCCTCAGGCGTGACGATGACGCGCTTCTCGCCAGCCAATGCGCTGCCGGAGGCCAAGAGACCGGCGGCAAGGGCCACACTCAGGA
>JAYTZZ010000102.1:0-4623 GCA_043741595.1 Hyphomicrobiales bacterium
ACGACTTGGCGCGAGGCTTCGACGCGGGCACGGGCGCCGGCGTCGAGGGTGAAGCTTTGTTTGTGGCGCGCGATGTGGCGGAGCGTGGCGAGGGTGGCCTTGCCATCGGTGAGAGTGGTCATCGCGGCCCCGCGCTTCTCGTCTTCCCCCCTTGCGGGGGAAGGTGGATCGACGCGAGCCATTGCTCGCGGCGGGACGGAAGGGGGGACAGACTCGGCGAGGCTGTCCCCCCTTCCGGCTGCCGTCGCCAAGGGGCTCCGGCATCCACCTTCCCCCGCAAGGGGGGAAGATAAGAGGTGGCGCGCTTGCTCATGCTCTTAGCATCGGGAGGTCGAGGTGGTGGGCGCGGGCGCTGGCGATTGCTTCGTCGTAGCCGGCGTCGGCGTGGCGCATGACGCCGGTGGCGGGGTCGTTCCAGAGTACGTGTTTGATGCGGCGCGCGGCTTCCGGCGTTCCGTCGCAGACGATCACCACGCCGGCGTGCTGGGAAAAACCCATGCCAACGCCGCCGCCGTGATGCAGCGAGACCCAGGTCGCGCCACTGGCGCAGTTCAAGAGCGCGTTCAGCATCGGCCAATCGGAGACGGCGTCGGAGCCGTCCTTCATCGCTTCGGTTTCGCGGTTGGGGCTGGCGACGCTGCCTGAGTCCAAGTGATCGCGGCCGATGACGATGGGGGCTTTAACTTCGCCCTTCGCCACCATTTCGTTGAAGGCGACACCCAGACGATCGCGATCACCAAGGCCGACCCAGCAGATGCGGGCGGGCAAACCCTGAAACTTGATGCGCTTTGCCGCCATGTCGAGCCAATGATGCAAATGACGGTCGTTCGGCATCAATTCGCGCACCTTGGCATCGGTGCGGGCGATGTCTTCCGGATCGCCCGACAACGCCACCCAACGGAACGGGCCGACGCCGCGGCAGAAAAGTGGGCGAATGTAGGCGGGGACGAAACCGGGAAAGTCGAAAGCGTTGGCAACGCCCTCCTCCTTGGCGACTTGGCGAATGTTGTTGCCGTAGTCGAAGGTGGGGACGCCCATCTTGGCGAAGCCAAGCATCGCTTCGACATGTTCGCGGATCGAGGCGCGGGCGGCGCGTTCGACGCCTTTGGGATCGGATTGGATGCGCGCTTCCCAATCGGCGACGGTCCAGCCTTTTGGGCAATAGCCGTTGACCGGATCGTGGGCCGAGGTTTGGTCGGTGACGAGATCCGGCTTTACGCCGCGACGTACGAGCTCGGGATAAATCTCCGCGGCATTGCCCAGCAGGCCGACCGAGAGCGGTTTCTTTTCGGCGCAAGATTTCTTGATCATCGCCAAAGCTTCGTCGAGCGAGGCGGTCCAGGTGTCGAGATATTTCGTCTCGAGCCGTTTTTCGATGCGGCTGCGGCGGCACTCGATGGCTAGGATCGAGGCGCCGGCCATCGTCGCCGCAAGCGTCTGCGCGCCGCCCATGCCGCCGAGGCCGGCGGTCAGAATCCAGCGGCCGGCGAGATCGCCGTTGTAGTGGCGCCTGCCCGCTTCGACGAAGGTTTCATAGGTGCCTTGAACGATGCCTTGGCTGCCGATGTAAATCCAAGAACCGGCCGTCATCTGGCCGTACATCATCAGGCCTTGGCGATCGAGCTTGTTGAAATGTTCCCAGGTCGCCCAATGCGGCACGAGATTGGAATTGGCGATCAGCACGCGCGGTGCTTCGGCATGGGTGGTGAAGATGCCGACGGGCTTGCCGGATTGTACCAGCAGCGTCTGATCGGCTTCGAGCGCGCGCAGACTGGCGACGATGGCGTCGAACGAGGCCCAATCGCGGGCGGCGCGGCCGATGCCGCCGTAGACGACGAGTTCGTCCGGGTTCTCGGCGACCTCGGGGTCGAGGTTGTTCATCAGCATGCGCAGCGGCGCTTCGGTGAGCCAGCTTTTGGCGCTGATCTCAGACCCGCGGGGGCTGCGCACCAGTCTCGAATTCTTGCGGCGGTCGATGGTCATGGCGGCGTTGTCCGCTTTGTTCGAATTCGTGGCCCTGTTCTAGCGCACTGCCAGGGAAAGCGGCTAGTGTCGGCTGCATAGGAGACAGCCATGAGCCAGACCGCCAAAGTCGCGCCGTTGTCCACATTGCAGTTGAAGCCGCTGACGCCGACGATCGGCGTCGAAATCCACAACATCGATTTGAGGCGGCCGTTGACGCCGGCCTTGCTCGGCGAGCTGCGTGCGGCGCTGCTCGACTGGAAGGTGCTGTTCTTCCGCGATCAGAACATCACGACCGAGCAACATCTCGACTTCGCGCGGCAGTTCGGCGCGCTCGAGGTGCATCCCTTTGCGCCGCAAAAGCCCGGCTATCCCGAAGTCTTGGCCATTACCCACAATCGCGAGAGCAAAGGCAAAGAGAACACCTGGCACAGCGACGTGACCTGGCGCATCGAGCCGTCGCTCGGCTCGGTGCTGCATGCGCTCGAGGTGCCCGAGGTCGGCGGCGACACATTGTTCGCCGATATGTATGCGGCCTACGAAGGGCTATCGGAGGCGGTGAAGGAGAAGATCGAGGGGCGCGTCGCCTTGCACGATTTCGGCCACTTCCGCACGTCGATGAAGAAGCGGGGCGTGAGCGAGGCCAAGATCGAAGAGTTCAATCGCACCTATCCCAAAGTCGAGCATCCGATCGTGCGCACGCATCCGGAGACCGGGCGCAAAGGCACCTATGTCAATGCCGCGTTCACGCAGCACATCGTCGGCATGGACGAGGACGAGTCGCGCGCGCTGCTTGCTCATCTCTATGCGCAGGCGGCGATTCCGGAGTACCAGTGCCGCTTCCGCTGGCAGACGCATTCGATCGCGTTCTGGGACAATCGTTCGTCGCAGCACTACGCCGCATCGGATTATTGGCCGGCGGTGCGGCGCATGGAGCGCGTCACCATCGTCGGCGACCGGCCGCGGTAACTTGTGGTTCGAGGCCCGCGCGCGTTGCGCACGGGCACCTCACCATGACGATGGCTCGTGCAATACCCACAACGCCGTCATGCTGAGTTGCGAGCGCGGCGAGCCTCGAAGCACGAAGTGGACTAAATGCAAACGCTGGCTAACGGCGGCAGGCCGTTGAAGGCGATGCTCGAATAGGTCGTGGTGTAGGCGCCGGTGGAGAGGATCCAGACTTTGTCGCCGGGCTTTAGCGTCTTCGGCAGGCGGCAGATGCTCTTTTCGTAGAGCGTGTCGGCGCTGTCGCAAGTGGGACCGGCGAGGATCACCGGCACCTTCTCGTCGCCGTCGCGCGAGGTGACGATGCGGTACTTGATCGCCTCGTCCATCGTTTCGGCGAGACCATGAAATTTGCCGACGTCGAGATAAACCCAGGGGCGGCGATCGACGCCGCCCTTGTCGGCGACGAGCACGACCTCGGCTTGCAGCACGCCGGCGTCGCCGACGATGTAGCGGCCTGGCTCGACGATGACCTCAGGCGCGCCATGCGGAAAATGTTTGCGCAGGGAGGCGTCGATCGCGGCGGCGTAGTCTTCGATCGGCGGCACGTCGCGGAGATAGCGCGAGGGAAAGCCGCCGCCGACATTGATCATGCGCAAGGTCACGCCGCGGCCCGCCAGCTGGCGGAACATGTCCGCCGTCGTGGCAATGGCGACGTCGAATTGCGACGGATCGAGCTGTTGCGAGCCGACGTGGAACGAGATGCCATACGGATCAAGGCCGAGCTCTTTGGCGCGCACGAGCAGGTCGATGCCCATCTCGGGCTCGCAACCAAATTTGCGCGAGAGCGGCCACTCGGCGCCCTCGTTCGGGGTGAGAACGCGGCAGAAGACTTTTGCGCCGGGCGCGGCGTCGGCGAGCTTTTCGAGTTCGCCGATGCAGTCGAAGGCGAAGAGGCGAACGCCCCTCGCGAACGCAGCCGCGATGTCGGCCTGCTTCTTAATCGTGTTGCCGTAGGAAATTTGCTCGGGGCCGACGCCGTGCTTCAGGCACATGTCGATCTCGCCGATGCTGGCGGCGTCGAAGCAAGAGCCGAGCTTGGTCAGCACGGCCAGAATCGCATCGTCCGGGTTCGCCTTGACGGCGTAGAAGACGCGCGCGGCCGGGAACGCCTGGGCCAGGTCGACATACTGGCGCTCGACGACGCTGAGGTCGACGACCAGACAGGGCGAGGGCAGCTCGGCGCTGTTGAGATAGCGGGCGATGCGCGACGGCAGCAGGGCCGGACCCGAGGGGAAGGCGCGGCGCAGCGGCGTCACGCTCTTGGCGGCAGGCACGGTGGCATCCGTGTCGAGGGCGGAATCGCCGCGAAGGGCCTTTTGGCCCCGATTGGAAGCAAGCATCGTCAACACCCTTTAAGAGACCCGGTTCCTCACCGGCGCGATCAAAAAGGACGCTTTCGTCGTTGCATAAACCACGGGAGGGCCAGCGGCACGTGCGTCGCGCGTCTTGCGAGTCGGCGCTATATAAGGCCTCCTCGATCGCATCACAAGTCTACGCCGCTAAGGCCAACGCTTTCTTAAAGCCCTGAGGGACCATCGTCACATGATCAAAGTTCATCACCTGAACAACTCGCGCTCGCAGCGCATCCTCTGGCTGCTGGAGGAATTGAAGCTCGATTATGAAATCGTTCACTACAAGCGCGACGCCACCACG
>JAYTZZ010000103.1:0-4616 GCA_043741595.1 Hyphomicrobiales bacterium
CGGCCGAGCTCGTGGGCGACGGCGCCGCCGTGGATGAACCCGCGCGCCTCGATGCCGGCGACAAAGTCGATGCGCGTGGCGACGAACGGCAGAACGAGCCCATCGACCGCGGCGCGCAAGCCCACGGGATCGGCGATCAACGTCGTGATGTCACGGAAGAGGATACCGGGTTTCGGATAGTCCGGGATCGTGCGGATCAGCGATTTGATGTCGACGCCGGCCATGTGCTCCCCAGACTTTCGCCGTGCCCTTCCCGCTCTTAGCAAACCAAGGAAGCCGACGCCACGATTGCCAACCCAACGGTTCGACCGCTCCTGACCCGTCGCATCTGCGCCGCCCGGTCGCCTCCCCCTTAACCCAAAATGGCGCAGTTCTGCGCTCCGATTAACGGTAATTTCATCCTGACTTTTCCGGAAGTTGGCCGTTTTTCGGGCTCGTGCTACGGCTTGCCCCAGATGCGGTCAGCTACGACTGACTGGGGAATGCTTCCATGAAAACGACGTCTCGCGCCGCTATTGCGGCGTTGGCTCTTGCGGCATTCGTCGCACAACCGATCGCGGCCAATGCCGGCGACATCTGCCCACCCGTCGTGCCGCCCACCACCAACGTGGGACCGCTGCCCATCCTCTGGGCTGTCGGATTCTTCCTGTGCGCCGGCATGACCATCGGCAAACAGGATAAGGATGCGAAGGACAGCGGCACGACCGTCAGCCACAAGGACCGCGCCCACGCATTCCTCGGCTGCGTGTTCCCGCCGATCGGCCTCGCGAAGCTCGCGCACCACGACGCCATTTCGGTCGGCGGCTAAACTAAAGCAGTACACGCGGCGCGGCGACCTCGCCGCGTCCGATTTCAGATCGCGTCAGATGCGCCCGGAAGGCGCGCCTGACGCGTTTTGCTTTCTAGTGGGCGACCTTCGACCAGACCTTTTTCTTGGTCAGGTACATCAGGCCTGAGAAGACGACGAGGAAGATGAAGACCTCGAAGCCGAGGCGCTTCCGCTGGACGAGATGCGGCTCGGCCGCCCACATGAGGAAGGCCGAGACGTCCCTTGCATACTGGTCGACGGTTTGCGGTGTGCCGTCGCTGTAAGTGACTGCATCGGCCGACAACGGCGGAGGCATCTTTAGGGACACGGCGGCCAGAAAATATGGATTGTAGTAGGTGCCCTCGGGCACCTCGACGCCCGCCGGCGGGTCCTGGAAGCCGGTAAGCAGGGCGTGGACATAGTCGGGCCCGCCTTCCTGATACTGCGTGAAGAAATCGACCAGCGCCCACATCAGCCCGCGCGGCGCGCCGCGCGCCTTGGCGATCATGGACAGGTCGGGCGGAATGGCGCCGCCGTTGGCGGCGGCTGCAGTCTGCGGGTTTGCGAACGGGTGCGGGAAATTGTCCGACGGCTTGCCCGGCCGCTCGAACATCTCGCCGGCTTCGTTCGGCCCATCCTGGATCTGGAAGGTCGCGGCGATCGCTTTGACCTCGTCCTCGGTGAAGCCCGGACCGCCCTCCTCGCTCAAATTGCGGAAGACGAGGTACTTGGCCTCGTGACAGGCCGAGCAAACTTCCTTGTAGACCTGATAGCCGCGCTGCAGCTGCGCCGGATCGAATTTGCCGAACGGGCCGGCGAACGACCAGCTCTGCAATTCGGGCTTCAGAATGGGGAAATGCGTCGGCTGCGTGTGCTCCTCCTGCGCGAACGCGGAGAACGAGAGCGCGGCAAACGCGGTGACGAAGGCTACGGCGGCGAGTTTCATGGGGCTCAAGCCTTCGCCTCGGCAGCACGGGTCTTAGCGAGCACCGCCTCGGTAATGCTTGTCGGCAGCGGCTTCGGCCGCTCCAGCAGTCCGACGACGGGCATGACGATCAGGAAGTGCGCGAAATAATAGAAAGTGAGAATGCGCGCCGCGATGACATATCCGCCTTCAGGCGGTTGCGAGCCTAGGTAGCCGAGGCCGATGCCCGTGATGAGGAATATCCAGAAGAACTGGCGGTAGATCGGCCGGAAAGTTGCCGCACGCACCCGCGAGGTATCGAGCCACGGCACGAACACGAGGATGGCGATCGACGAGAACATCGCGACGACGCCGAGAAGCTTGTTCGGGATGGCCCGCAGGATCGCGTAGAATGGCAGGAAGTACCACTCGGGCACGATATGCGCCGGCGTCTGCAGCGGATTGGCGGGGATGTAGTTGTCCGGATGGCCCAGGTAGTTCGGCACGTAGAACACCAACCACGCGAACAGGATGAGAAAGACAGAGAGGCCGAAGAAATCCTTGATCGTGTAGTACGGATGGAACGGCACCGTATCCTGGTCGCTCTTCACGTTGACGCCGGTCGGATTGCCGTTGCCCGGGATGTGCAGCGCCCAGATATGCAGCACCACCACGCCGGCGATCATGAACGGCAGCAGGTAGTGGAGCGAATAGAACCGGTTGAGCGTTGGGTTATCGACCGCGAAGCCGCCGATGAGCAGCGTGTGCAGCGCATCGCCGACAAGCGGGATCGCCGAGAACAGGTTCGTGATCACGGTCGCAGCCCAGAAGGACATCTGCCCCCACGGCAGCACGTAGCCCATGAACGCGGTGGCGATCATCAACAGGAAGATGATGACGCCGAGGATCCACAATACCTCGCGCGGTTCCTTGTAGGAGCCGTAATAGAAGCTGCGGAAGATGTGGATGTAGACCGCCAGGAAGAAGAGCGACGCGCCGTTGGCGTGGAGATAGCGGAGCAGCCAGCCGTAGTTCACGTCGCGCATGATGTGCTCGACCGAGCTCATGGCGAGGTCGACCTGTGGAACATAGTGCATCGCAAGTACGATGCCGGTGGCAAGCTGCGCCGCCAGCATAAACACGAGGATCGCACCGAAATTCCACCAGTAGTTCAGGTTGCGCGGCGTCGGATAGACCACGAACGACGAGTGGACGAGCCCAATCGCCGGCAGGCGAGACTCGAACCATTTCGCCAGCGCGCTTTTCGGTTGGTAGGTGGAGTGTCCCGCCATGTCTCTATCGCCCGCCGCGTCAACCGATCCGGATCGTGGTGTCTGAGGTGAATTCGTATTTCGGTATCAGAAGATTCTCCGGCGCCGGCCCTTGGCGGATGCGCCCGGCGGTATCGTACTGCGAGCCGTGGCACGGGCAGAACCAGCCGCCGTAGGCCCCCTGCTGGCCGAGCGGCACGCAGCCGAGGTGCGTGCAGACGCCGAGCTGGACGAGCCAGTTTTCCTTGCCGGCCGCGGCGCGATTTTCATCCGCGGCGGTGGCGGATGGGCTGAGATTGTCGTTGCGCGCCGCCGGGTCTTTCAACTCGGAGAGGGGGACGGCCTTCGCCTCTTCGATCTCTTTTTCGGTGCGGTTGCGAATGAATACAGGCTTGCCGCGCCATTTGACGGTCAACGATTGGCCCACAGCGATCGAGGAAACGTCGACCTCGATGGTGGCAAGCGCCAGCGCTGCCTGATCCGGGTTCATCTGATCGATCAGCGGCCAGGTGACAAGTACGGCGCCAACAACGCCCACGGCGCCGGTGGCGATATAGAGGAAATCGCGGCGGGTCGGCTCCGGATGGTCCCCGGCGTGGCCGGGAGTGCCCATGCTGGTGTCGGTGCTAGCCAAGACAACTCCTGAGGCCGAATCCGGCGCCGAACGGTGCGCGGGTTGGCGTTTTGTTTAGCGAGCCGCCTTAGGACTTGTCCAGTGTAGGGAGGGGAAATGCGCACATTGTCGCGGCTTTGGGAAAGTCGCGGGAAACCGGGAACTCGCCAGCGATCCCCTACTCCGCGGCCTGGGTATCCACGAATGGCTGGGAAGGTGCGGCCGGCTCCCGCTCGACGTCGAGGAAGCCGCCAGACTGGCGATTCCAAAGCGAGGCATAAAGGCCGCCCTGCCGGATGAGGTCGGCGTGCTTGCCCATTTCGACGATCTGGCCGTGATCGAGCACCACCAGCCGGTCCATGGCGGCGATGGTCGACAGCCGGTGGGCAATGGCGATCACCGTCTTTCCCGCCATCAGGCGATAAAAGCTCTCTTGAATGGCGGCCTCGACTTCCGAGTCGAGCGCCGAGGTCGCTTCGTCGAGGACGAGGATCGGCGCATCCTTGAGGAGCACGCGGGCGATTGCCACACGCTGGCGCTGACCGCCGGAGAGCTTGGCCCCCCGCTCGCCGACGTGAGCATCGAAGCCCTCGCGGCCCCAATGATCCGAAAGGCCCGGCACGAATTCTTCCGCGTGCGCCTGACGAGCAGCGTCACGCATGGCTTCGTCACCGGCCTCCGGCCGGCCGTAGAGAATGTTGTCGCGGATCGAGCGGTGCAGGAGCGAGGTATCCTGCGTGATGAGGCCGATCTGCTTGCGGAGAGAATCCTGCGAGACCTGGGCGATGTCCTGCCCATCGATGACGATGCGACCGCCTTCCACGTCGTAGAAGCGGAGAAGCAGGTTGGCGATGGTCGACTTGCCGGCGCCGGAGCGGCCGACCAGGCCCACCTTCTCGCCAGGCACGATGGTCAGCGAGAAATTCTCGATGATCCCGCTCTTTCGGCCGGAGTGGAACGTGACGTTCTCAAAGCGGATCTCGCCCCTCGGCACGTTCAACTCGCCGGCCTCCGGCTTGT
>JAYTZZ010000104.1:0-4586 GCA_043741595.1 Hyphomicrobiales bacterium
GGATTTGAGGCTGACTGTCAAACAGTGATGCCGGCACGATGCCACCGACGATAAAGCGAAGTGAGAAAGGCGAGACGGCTATTCGCCGGCGAGGCGCATCGGACGACGGTCGGTAGCCGTGCGGTCGGTTTCGCGCAGTTCTTCCTCGGCCACCAGCATGTAGTCGCGGGTGAGCGGTAGGGTTTCCTGCTTCTTCGATACCTGCAGCTGGATGTTCATCAGGTCGCCGACGCGGAATGCGACTTCGGAGCCGGCGAGGTAGAACTCCCACATGCGGACGAACCGCTCGTCATAGAGCGCAGCGACCTCTTCGCGATGGGCGTCGAAGCGCTCGCGCCAAAGGCGGAGCGTCTTGGCGTAGTGCAGGCGGAGCACCTCGATGTCGGCGACTTTCAGCCCGCTCTTCTCCACGGGCGGCATCACCTCCGAGATCGCCGGAATGTAGCCGCCCGGAAAGATGTACTTGCGGATGAAGGCGCTGGTGTCCTCCGGCCGTCCGTAGCGGCTGATCGAGTGGATAAGCATCGAGCCGTCGGCGCTGAGCAAATCGCGGCAGGTGTTGAAGAAGGTGCGGTAGTGGTTGACGCCGACATGCTCGAACATGCCAACCGAAACGATGCGATCGAACGGGCCCTTGATGAAGCGGTAGTCCTGCAGCAGGAAGCGGACGCGCTGGGCCAGGCCACGCTCCTCGGCCCGCCGGTTCGAAACCGCGATCTGCTCGTCGGACAGGCTAACGCCGGTGACGTCGACATCGAAATGCTCGGCGAGATACATGCCGAGCCCGCCCCATCCCGAACCGATGTCGAGGATGCGTTGGCCGGGCTTCAGGTCGAGCTTGGCAGCGATGTGACGCTTCTTGGCAAGCTGCGCCTCCTCCAGCGTCGTAACCCCGTCGGCGAAATAGGCGCACGAATACTGCAGGTCGTCGTCAAGGAATAGCCGATAGAGCTGTCCATCCAGGTCGTAGTGGTGGTGGACGTTCTCGCGCGAGCGGGTGGGCGTATTGATCTGATGCAGCCGCCGGACGATGTAGCGGTAGCCGTTGTGCAGCTTGAACCACCACGGTGGCTGCAGCAGTCGCAGATTGGTGTGGGCTAAATGGATCAGGTCGTAGATCGAGCCGACCTCCATCACGATGCCACCGTTCATATACTCCTCGCCGAGTTTC
Source organism: Hyphomicrobiales bacterium (assembly GCA_043741595.1). Classification (GTDB taxonomy): domain Bacteria; phylum Pseudomonadota; class Alphaproteobacteria; order Rhizobiales; family Kaistiaceae; genus DASZQY01. The sequence continues at coordinate 1,172 of JAYTZZ010000104.1, forward strand.
AGGTCGGGCTGGAGAACGACGTCGCGTTCAGCGGCGGCGCTGGTGAAACGCACGCGGATCGGGTTGGGCGAGGTGTCACCGAAACGGTGGGTGCCACCGTCGGAGTCGACTACCTCAAGCGAGCCCGCGGTAATCACGCGGGTCAGAAACTTGTGAAGCAACGTATTCATTGCAGCTTTACGGCCGCGTCCCACGGCCCTCTTCATGCGTGTCGCCCGGACAGCGGGCCGGAGCCCGCTGTGCAATTTTGTAATGTTAGTCCAGATTGCAGTGCCGCAACAAGACTTTAGGTCTGCTCGCCGGTTTCTTTCTGTGTATCGCCGGCTTCGCCCTCGGTTTCGGGCGGCGAGGCACCGGGCTCGAGCAGCTCCTCGGGAGCCGGCGCCGCAGGCGGTTCATCGTCATCGCCACGGCCGGCAACCCTGACATCCTCGCCGCGCGCCTGGCGGGCTGCTTCGTCCTCGCTCCGCGCCACGTTGACCGTGATGCGCGTGTCGACCTCGGGGTGGAGAGCGATGCGAACCTCGTGCATGCCGATCATCTTGAGCGGCTGGTTCAGCGCGACCTGACTGCGGGCAACCATGAAGCCACCGGCCTCGATAATATCGGCAACGTCGCGGGTAGTGACCGAACCATAAAGGTGGCCGGTCTCACCTGCCTGGCGGACGACGACGAACTGCTTGCCGGAGAGCCTGGTGGCGACCTGCTCGGCTTCGGACTTGCGCTCGAGGTTGCGGGCTTCGAGCGTGTGGCGCTCGGCCTCGAACTTCTTGCGGCTGGCTTCGCTGGCGCGGAGCGCCTTGCCGTGCGGCAGCAGGAAGTTGCGGGCGTAGCCGTCCTTGACGCGGACGACGTCGCCCATCTGTCCGAGGCGGGCAATGCGTTCAAGCAGGATGACTTCCATGGTGTCGGTCTCCGTTCAGTCAGGTTTGCGTTGATGGGCGAGGCGCCGGGCGCGCAGGTGCAGGAAAGTCTCGCTGGCTCCGAGCAGCGCGAAGAGCACGATCGGCAAGCCGGAGAGGATGATGAGCGTGTAGACGACGGCGAGAAGCGGCGTCCGGCCGCCCATGCCTGCGGTGACGACGTGGAGAACGGCCAGACCGACGAACATCAGTCCAGCGGCAGACGCGCCGGCAAACACGGCCGCGATCTCGCCAAAAGCGCCCGGAAGGAAGGCGAGCACAAAGGCGACCACGAAGCCCACGAGGATCTCGTTCGGCAACATCACCATCGGGAATCGATCGGCAGGTCTCTGGAAACGGGAGGAAGCACGCGCGACGATTGCCGCGAGCCACAGATCGAAGGCCGTGATCGCCACCATCAGGACCGCGGTCAGGAACGGGAGAAGCGTGACATAGAGGCGGACCAGCGGTTCGATCTCGGTCTGGGTCGGCGGCGGCGTGGCCGACTGGAGCTGGGCCAACGCCTCGCTCAACGCCACGGTCGCATCCTGCACCATTCCCTCCGACGTATAGCCGGAGAGAATGCCGACGCAGACCACACCAATGGCTGCCGCAAACACGGTGTGGAGGAGAAGGCGCCCGAGCGGGAACCACTCGCGGGTCGCGCCCGCGCCATCAGGTTCCCGCGACAGACCGGCGAGACGCGTCAGCCACACCATCGGCACGCCGAAGAGGGCCAGGAAGACAAATCCGGTCAGGGCGCCGGGAAGAGCGAAGAAGACGACAGCAGCGCCGGCCAGCGCGGCAACGCCTGCTGCGATGACGCCCCAGCCAAGGCCGACAATTGCGATCGGCAGGCCGGCGAGGGCAAAAAGCGGAAAGGCAAGGAAGGTGCCGCTCTCCGGCGACAGAAACAGCAGAGCTGCTGCGAGCCCCGCTGCAATGCCGATGAAGATCGTCTGTGCCATCGCTGTCCCGCCTTTCGAGCGGTTAGAGGTGGGTCGGTCGTTTCGACCGCCGCGCCCCAACTTGAAAAAACGAAGAGGCCTTCGCCTCTCCGCCTACCGGATCACGTAGGGCAGAAGCCCCAGGAAGCGTGAACGCTTGATCGCCTTGGCGAGCTCGCGCTGCTTGTTGGCCGATACGGCCGTGATGCGCGAAGGAACGATTTTGCCGCGCTCGGAAATGTAGCGCATCAGGAGGCGCGCATCCTTGTAGTCGATCTTCGGAGCGTTGGCGCCGGAGAACGGACAGGTCTTGCGGCGGCGGAAGAACGGGCGGCGCGTCGGGAGCTGATTGATGTCAACCATTATTCCATTCCTCCCACATCGGCATCGCCACCCGGACGATCGCCGAAGTCACGACGGGGACGGTCGCCGAAATCGCGGCGCGGCCTGTCGCCGCGGTCGCCGAAGCGGCCGCCCGGACGATCGCCGCGATCGTCGCGGTCGCTCTTGCGCAACATCGCCGATGGGCCTTCCTCGTGCTCTTCGACGCGGATGGTCAGGAAGCGGATGACATCTTCGTTGAGACGCTCCTGACGCTCAACTTCGGCGACCGCCGCGGGCGGTGCGTCGATGTTCAGAAGCGTGAAATGCGCCTTGCGGTTCTTCTGGATGCGGTAGGTGAGGGACTTGAGGCCCCACGCCTCGACCTTGGCGATCTTGCCGCCGGCGCCTTCGATAACGCCCTTGAATTGCTCGACGAGCGCCTCGACCTGCTGGGTCGACACGTCCTGTCGCGCCATGAATACGTGTTCGTACAGAGGCATTTAAGCCTTTCCTTTTGTTCGCCGGCGCCAAGCCTCGCCGAAGCCCGTAGGAAAGGCTTGCGGAGATCCTTCGTGAGCGGGAACACTGGAAGACGGGTCGATATCGACCCTTCACGGCTTTTGCCGCCTTCCGCTTAGCCCCCGGCCGGGGTCCCATCGGGACGGGGCGGGTTATAGCCGGAAAGGTGGGAAATGCAAGGGTACCAGGCGCGTGCTTGCTCTCTCCGGCCGCCGGCTATTTGAAGCCGAACGGATTGAGATTGAGCGCCATTTGGTGGACGCGCGTGTAGTCAAAGTGCTCAGCCGACTGGGCGGCCTCGAAGAGCGTATCGAGAGCGAAAAGTTGATGGCTGGGGGTGGGGCCATGGGAGGCCAGTTCCGCCAGCAGAGGGCCTGCGCTCTGGCTCGGATCAATCTCGAATCTCGCGATCTCAGCGGCGAAGATGGAGCGAATCTCGTCGGCCGAGAGTTTGCGGAAGTGTTTTAGCACCTGGAACATTTCGAACTGGGCCCGGCGTGCCCTTCGGGGATTGAGCGCGCTTTCGTTGCGTCCGCCGTCCAGCAACCGGAAAGCCGTCAACTCACGTTGCAAAACGTGGATCTGATGTCGCAGTGCCAGGCGCACCCACATTTCGAAATCGGGAACGCTCGCCAGCCGGGGGTCGTAGAGTCCGCAGTCGTCGAACGCTGTCCGGCGGATCAAGACGGTCGGGTGGCACAGGCAATTTCCAGCAAAGAAGAA
>JAYTZZ010000105.1:0-10473 GCA_043741595.1 Hyphomicrobiales bacterium
CAACGTCTGGCCGCGGACAATGCGCGCCATGTCGAGCCATTCGATGGCGCCGATGGCGATGAAGATCAGGACGAAGTTCCGGCCAAAGAAGACAACGAGGACAATGACCAAGAAGATGAACGGGAGCAAATAGAGAATCTCGACGATGCGCATCATGACGTTGTCGGTGCGCCCGCCGGCAAAACCGGAAATGGCGCCATAGGCAACGCCGATGACGAGGCTGACGAAGGTAGCGAGGATGCCGACGGTGAGCGAAATGCGCCCTCCGATCAGAACTCGGGAGAAAAGATCGCGGCCGTTGCCGTCGGTCCCCATGAAGAAGTATTCGCGATGCACCGTGCCTTCGACGATGACGGTCTTGCCGTCGTCGCTGGTCTCCACCACCCGTGACGCGTCGAATTCGTCAGCGCGATCGACGTAGCGAGTGACGCGAGGGTCAATGACTGCGTCGCTTGTGAAGGTTGCGCGGAAGGTCTCGCCGCTGACCGAGAAGGCATCCAGGGTGACGCGGGCATGGAGCGCTACGTCCGTCATACCCTGCCGCAGGGTATCGGCGCGCGGGAGGGGTTCGAGGCTCGGCGGGGTGCGCACATAGGACTCGAACACCTGATCGTAGGCGTGCGGGATGATATGGGGTCCGGCGATGCAGAGGGCCGCTACGACGCTGAGCACGACGATGCTGACAACCGAGGCGCGGTTGCGGATGAGCCGATCGAAGGCAAGCCGGGTGAGGCTGCGTCCGGGGACCGGCGTGGCGAGTCCTATGTCAGTCATAACGCACTCTGGGATCAAGCACAGCGTAGAGCAGGTCAACGATGAGGTTAAAGACGATGATGAAGGCGGCGATCAGCACGACTGTCCCCATGACGAGGGTGTAGTCGCGGTTGAGCGCGCCGGTTACGAAGTAGCGGCCGACGCCGGGGATGGAAAAGATCGTCTCGATGACGACCGAGCCGGTGAGCACCGCTGCAGCGGCGGGCGCGAGGTAGGTAACGACGGGGAGCAGCGCACCGCGGAGCGCATGGCTGATAACGACCACCCGCTGCGGCAGACCATAGGCGCGGGCGGTGCGGATGTGATCGGCGCGGAGCGTCTCGATCATGCTGCCACGGGTGAGGCGGGCGAAAATTGCGAGCTGGGGCAGAGCCAGCGCAATCACGGGCAAGGCAAGGTCGCGGAGACTGCCTTCGCCCCAACCGCCGGCAGAAACCCAATGCAGCATCACCGCGAAAATCAGGGAGAGCACCGGGCCGACGACGAAGTTCGGAACCGTCAGGCCGATGGTCGCCACGCTCATCAGCGCGTAGTCGACGACGCCATTCTGGCGGAGCGCCGCGACGACGCCAGCCGCAACCCCGCCGACGACGGCGATGATCAGGGCGAAGGAGCCGAGCTTCAATGAGTACGGCAGGCTCTGGAAGATGAGCTGCGTGACGGTGAAGTCGCGGTAGATGTAGCTCGGCCCGAAATCCAGGTGGAGCGCGTTCCAGAGGTACTGAACGTATTGAACGTAGAGCGGCTGATCGAGCTGATAGACGCGCTGCAGGTTCGCCATGATCTGCGGCGGCAATGCGCGCTCGACATTGAACGGGCCGCCGGGCGCAAAGCGGATCAAGAAGAAAGAAAGCGTGACGACGACAAGGATCGTCGGAACCGCGGTCAGCAGCCTGCGGAGCACGAAGCGCAGCATCGCGTCCCCTGAAAATCGGGGCGCCGCTCTTTTTCTTTTGGCGGCGGCGCCCCGAAGCCTCGGTCTATTCGATGCTGAGGAAACGACTCATGTGTTCATTGGCGGCGTTGTCCTGCCATCCATGGACCTTGCGTGAGACCAGCCACGGCGACGCGTAGACCATGAGCGGCGCAACGCCCTGCTCACTCATCAGCAATGCCTCGGCGTCATGCAGAAGCTTGAACCGGGCCGCCGGATCGCGCTCCTTGTAGGAGGCAGCCATAAGCTCGTCGTACTTAGGGTTGTTGTAGTGCCCGTAGTTGAATGTCGTGTTGGTCGAAACGTAGAGCGCCAGGAAATTCTCAGGGTCGGGATAGTCGGCCGTCCACCCGGCGCGGGCGGAGTTGAACAAGCCGCCCTCCTGCAGGTAGGCGTAATGCGACTTGGTGTCGGAGTTGGTGATCGATACCTCGGCGCCAAGTGCTTTCCACATGTCGGCGACCGCAGTGGCGACCTTCTTGTGGTTGTCGTTGGTGTTGTAACGAATCTCGACCTTCAGCGGCTTGCCGCCTTCGCCGTAGCCAGCAGCCTTCAGGAGCTCCTTGGCCTTGTCTTCACGATCGAGCTGGGACATCGCCGAAAAGTCCGGCAGTCCCGGATCGTAGCCGGGGATACCAGGCGGCACAAAGCTGTAGAGAGGTAGTTGCGCTCCCGAAAAGACCTTCTCGCCCAGGAAGTCGCGGTCGATGGCCATCGACAGTGACTGGCGGACGCGGATGTCGTCAAACGGCGGCTGCCGTTCGTCAAAGGCGTAATAATAGACAGCGAGCGAGGGCGGAATATGAACTTGATCCTCGCCCAGCGTGTCGTTCAGGAATTTCAACTGATCGGTCGGGAAATAGTAGTTGAGGTCGAGTTCGCCCGCCTGAAAGCGGCGGACTGCGGCCGCCTGATCGTCGGTCGGATAGAAGATGACCTTGTCGATCTTGACGTCGGCGGCGCCCCAATAGTTCGGGTTCTTGGTCACCGTGACGTGGTCGTTAGCGACGTTCTCGGCGAGCGCGAAGGCGCCGTTGGAGATCATATTCCCGGGCTTGACGAAGTCGGCGCCCAACTTGTCGACGCTCGCCTTATGAAACGGCAGCGCCGTCTGGTGAGCCATCAGGGTGATCAGCCACGGCGTCGGGCGCTCGACGGTGATCTCCAGCGTCTTGGCATCGATTGCCTTGACGCCCAGCGTATCGAGCGCGACGGGAGCCTCGGGCTTGGCCGTGTTGATCGCCTCTGCATTCTTGATTGGGTAGAGGATGTTGGCGTAGCCCGCCGCTTCCTTGGGATCTTCGATGCGGCGGAACGAAAAGACGAAGTCGTCGGCGGTAAGGGGATCGCCGTTCGACCATTTCGCGGCTGCGCGAATCTTGAAAGTGTAAACGAGGCCGTCGTCGGAAACCGTCCAGCTTTCGGCGGCGCCGGGAATGATCTTTCCGCCGGCGTCATAGACGGTCAGGCCTTCGTACAGGTCCTTCAGAATATTCGCCTCGACGTCGACCGAAGTGTGCGCCTGGTCGAGAGTCTGAGGCTCGGCGCCGTTGCCACGGTGCAGAACCACTTCGGCGAAGGCTGGTGCGACACCGACGAGCGCCGTGGCAGAAATCGCGAGGGTAGCAAAGGTCAGGCGCGCAAAAGCTGAAAGGGTCATCATGATGGTCTCCCCTGAACGCCATGAGGCTCGGGGCCGTTTGCTGGTCTCCCGGAACCTATTGGCTCAAGCCTATGGCTGAGGGGAGGGCGGCGGCAAATGCTTTCTTGGGGGATGGAGCCACGTTTGGGAGTACCCGCCGGTTAGAGGAACGGCGCGTACGTGTCGGGCGGAGGCGGCAGCAGCCGCGAGAGGTAGGCGACGCCCTTGTTCGACACGCGGTTTGCGGAGGGATCGAGAAAATCCTTCGGCATGAGCCGGGTCTTGCCTGCGACGGCGTCCAGCGGCACCGCGCGGATGGTAGTCGCGCCTGACTCATCACCGACGGTGACGGAGGCGCTGCCGCTTTCCGCGGCGGCGACCGCGTAGCGGCCGACGTCGAAGGCTTCGCGCTGGTCGAGGTCGCTGACGGCGGCGGAAAACGCGCGCGGCAGATAGCCGAACGTGTCGACGCGGGCGCGGACCTTGGGGAACGCCTTCGACAGCTCTGCCTGGATGGCGAGACCAAGGTCGCTGGTCGAGAGCTGCACGTTGCCGTGGGCATCCCGCTCCAGGCCACCGCCGATCAGACTTTCTACGAGTGGGCGACCGTCGGCGGTGGTGACGCCTTCTGACATGGCGACGACACAGCGGCCAAACTTCTCGCGCACGGCGCGCACGTCGTCGAGGAATTCTGCTGTCGAGAATGGGCGTTCCGGGACGTAGACGAGATGCGGCCCGTCGCTCGCAGCGCGGCGCCACGCGGCAGCCGCGGCGGTGAGGAACCCGGCGTGGCGGCCCATGACGATGCCGACATAGACGCCGGGAAGGGCACGAAAATCGAGGTCCATCGAGTGGAACGCGTGGCTGACGAAGAGCGCGGCTGAAATGAATCCCGGAGTGTGATCGTTCTCCACGAGATCGTTGTCGATCGTCTTTGGTCCGTGGACGAAGGCGACGCGGTTGCCGCCAGCCGCGTTCAGGATCTGGAGTGTGCCGGCTGTGTCGTTCCCGCCGATATAGAGAAGTGTGCTGGCCTCGACTTTCTGTAGCTGTTCGAGGATGCGTCCGCAGTATTGCTCATCGGGCTTATCACGCGTGGATCCGAGCGCCGCGTTTGGCGTGGACCCTATGCGGCGAAGGTCGGCCTCGGAAATTTCGGAAAGGTCGATGAAGTCGCCGTCGCGGATACCGCGGACGCCGTGGCGCGCGCCGAGGACACGCGCGCCGGGGTAGCGCTGGCGGGCGGCGATCACTGCGCCGGCGACGGTTTGGTTGATGACTGCTGTCGGTCCACCGCCCTGGGCGATCACGAATACCTTGGCCATTCTTTCGCCCTTCACAGCAGATCCGAGAACGCGGCGCGACATTACCTGCCGCGGTCCGGTTGACAAGCGGCCTGATCACCAAATTCAGTTCAACTGATGACGGTGTTGAAGGCGATGCAACTAGTCGCGATACTGTCGCGGTCGCAGCAGGCAGCAGCCCCTAATGTTCAACCGGTCCGGAACTGTCTATGTCGTCCTCGTCGTGGCGATCCTCGGGTTGTCGTGGGTGCTACGCGTAGCTGACCCGTTCTTCGTGCAGGCCCTCCGACTCATCGCATTCGATTCCTATCAGTTGCTTGGTCCTGCGGAATACGACCCCGCGATACCGGTCCGGGTCGTCGACATCAACGAGGAATCCCTTGGCAAGATCGGGCAATGGCCGTGGTCGCGGACGATCCTCGCCGATCTTGTTACAAAGCTTACCGCGCAAGGCGCGGCGGTGATCGCCTTCGACATGTTCTTTTCGGAACCGGACCGCACTTCGCCGGAACAGGCTCTGAAGCTGATGAGTCGGGAAGACGCAGCCATCATCCAACCCCTCATCGCAGGCAAACCGACCCACGACGAAATCTTCGCCAAGGTTGTTGCGGAATCGCCCGTGGTATTTGCGACAGCACTCAACAATCATCCTTCGCCGCCGCCCCCTCTGAAGGCGGGCTTCGCCGTTGCCGGGGACGATCCGAAAGACTTCGTGAGAACTTTTCCGGGCGCTGCCAACAATCTGGCGGAACTGGATGATGCGGCCAAGGGCATCGGCGCAATCAACTGGTTTCCGGACCGAGATCAGGTCATCCGCCGCGTGCCGCTGGTCCTCAGAGTCGGGAATCAATATGTGCCGTCGCTAACGATGGAGGCGCTCCGGGTTGCTTATGGTGCCGGCTCGTATGTGCTCAAGGGTTCAAATGCCAGCGGCGAGACAGCCTTTGGCGCCGAGCGTGGCCTCAATCACATTCGCGTCGGGGCAACCGAGATAGCCACCGATTCCGATGGTTCGTTCTGGCTGAAATTCCGTCACAGCCATCTGCAGAGCGTCATTCCAGCGTGGAAGGTGCTTGCCGGAGAGAATGATCCGAACGACGTCGCGGGAATGATCATTCTCGTGGGCACGAGCGCTCCCGGGCTCCTAGACCTTCGCGCTACTCCGCTGGATTCGCTCCTGCCGGGCTTTGAGGTTCACGCCCAGGTTCTGGAGCACGTTCTGAGCGGCCGCACCTTGACGAGACCGGACTTTGCTCGCGGTGTGGAATTTGCAATTACGATCCTTCTCGGCCTTGCGCTTGCCGTTATCATGCCTCGCCTCGCTGCTCTGTATTCCGCGGCGCTCGGCCTTTCGGTCATCGCCTTACTTATCGTCGGCGGCTGGATCGCCTACAGCCAATTCAATCTGCTTCTCGATGTCTCCTTCCCTGCGGTAGTCCTCTTCGTGCTGGTCACAACTGCGACGATCTACGTCTATCGCCGCGTGGAGCAACAGCGCGGCGAAGTGCGCCGCGCCTTCGGATATTACGTGGCGCCGGCAGTGGTGAACGAGATCATCGCCCATCCCGACAAGCTCGAGCTTGGCGGTGAGGTACGCGAACTGACGCTGCTTTTCTGTGATGTGCGAAACTTCACCTCGATTTCCGAGCACATGAACGCCCATGAACTCACGAGCTTCATCAACAATCTGTTGACGCCGTTGTCGGAGATCATTCTCGACAACCGGGGCACGATCGATAAATATATGGGTGACGCGATCATGGCGTTCTGGAACGCACCGCTCGACGATCCGAATCACGCCGCGAACGCAGCGCGATCAGCCTTGACGATGATCAGCCGAATGGATGATCTCAATGAGAAGTGGCGCGCCGAGGCGGAGGCCGCCGGCCGCATCCACACGCGCGTCTCCATCGGCATCGGCATAAATTCTGGCGATTGTTGCGTAGGCAATCTCGGCTCGTCGCAGCGCTTCGACTATTCGGCGATCGGCGACGACGTCAACGTGGCGTCGCGCTTCGAAGGGCTGTCGAAAGTCTATGGCGTGCCGATCGTGCTTGGCGAGCCGACGATCGCGAGGATCGCCGGGATGAAGGCCATCGAGCTCGATATCATGCGGGTCAAGGGGCGGGGGAAGCCGACACGCATCTATACGGTGGCGGAGGCCCTCGGCGTCGATCCAGACCGCTACGACACCGTAAACGCAAAGCACAGTATGATGCTGACGACCTACCGCGGCCGCGACTGGGATGGTGCTGAAACTGCAATCGTCGAGTGCGAGAAGTCGGGCGTAGCAGGGCTCGCGGCCCTCTATGAGGTCTATCGAACCCGCATCGCGGAATGGAGGGCGTCACCGCCACCGGAGGACTGGGACGGGACGTTTACGGCAACTTCAAAGTAGCTCGATAGTTTGAGACGGGTGCAAGTGTGACCGGTGTCACACCATCCGGCGCGCGCCAGGTGTTACGGTGATAGAGGGGAAATGTATGGGCGGGAGCAAGGCGTGACAGACCCGACTACAGCGGTGCTTACCGTCCTGCTCTACCTGCAGATCAAGCATTTCATCTGCGACTACCCGCTGCAGACTCACTACCAGCTTGAGCACAAGGGCACCTACGGGCACCCGGGCGGGATACTACACTCCGGGCTACACGCGCTGTTCACCATCCCGGCCTTCCTGATCATGACGCCGACGTTTTTCGTCGGGGCGGGAATCATCGTTGCAGAGTTCCTTTTGCACTACCACATCGACTGGATGAAGCAGCAGGTCATGAAACGTATGGGCTGGAAGGCGGCGGATCGCGAATTCTGGTGGGGCATCGGCGTCGACCAGTTTGCCCACCACGTCACTTATTTGGGGATCGCGACGGTTCTCTGGCTAACGGTCTTCGGCGCTCGGAGCGGCGGATGAGAAAGCGATAGTCGCCTGCGGGGGCAATTCCTGACCGACTATCGCCGTCAGATGCCGGCGATAGTCGCCCTGATGGCTAGCGGACGTTCCCTGACCGCTGTGCGATAGGCGCGCACGCTGTCGCGCACGACAAGCGTGCACGGCAGGCGCGTGCGTTGCGCCAATCCCTTGCCGTCACCAGACATACGAGCGACGAGATACTCTGCGGCGCGGCGGCCAAGTTCGGCACGCGGCTGGCGCATCGTGGTCAGAGCAGGGGCGAACAGGTTTGCGTACTCGATGTCATCAAAGCCGGCGACAGAGACGTCGTCCGGCACCGAAAGCCCGGCGTCGCGTACAGCCTTGATAAAGCCAATGGCAAGCTGATCGGAGGCGCAGAAGATCGCGCTCGGCCGTTCGGGGAGCGCGAGGAAGCGGCGTGCTGCTGCGGCTCCGGCGTCGAACGAGAACGCACCTTCCCACACGATCTGGTTTTCGGGCGCTATTCCGCCCGCCGCGGCCGCCTCGTTGAAGCCGCGCAGGCGTTCCTGCGCCTCGACATTCTTGATTGGGCCCGTGATGTGGGCAATGCGGCGGTGGCCGAGACTGATCAGGTATTCGACCATCTCGTAAGCGGCGTCGCGATTGGCGACCTCGACCACAGGCAACCCGGCAAGTTCGGGGATGGCGATGCAGATGAGAACGATGGGGACGTTCGGGTGAAGCGCGTCGAAGCCGTCCTGTGGCAGGCGACCGCTGAAGAGGAGGACGCCGTCAACCTGTCCGGACCGCACCAGTTGATCGTAGTGCCGCTCGCGTCCGGGGTCGGCGCGCGTGTCACCCATGATCATGCCGTAGCCTGCTTCGAACAGCGTGCTCTCGATGGCATTCAGGATCGCTGTATAGAAGGAGTCGCCGATGCCATGGAGAAGGGCGAGCACCATCTTGGTCGAGCGGGCGCGAAGACTCCGCGCCGACGCGTTCGGAGTGAAGCCGACCTCGGCGATCGCTCTGAACACCGCAGAACGCGTTGACTCAGTCACCCGCTCGGGATTGCCGAGCGCACGACTGACGGTTGCCGTTGATACCCCGGCGCGGCGCGCTACATCACGGATCGTCACGGATTGCCGCGTCGCCGGCGTCGCTCCGAGTTTGGATTTTCTTGGCATGATTAACGACGTGAAGTCCGAAACACTCCCAAACATCGGCATTGACTTCGCGCCGACTTCGAATAAGTTGCCGGGAATGTAATCGTTTACAAATGCGTTGGCGAGTCAGTTCATTGCGCCAACGTTCGACAAAGCGCCCAGAGAGCGCCGGTCGAAATGAGCGAAAAAGAAGCGCTTCAAGCGCCGTTAGATCTGGGAGGAAGGAGGCGCGCGAGCGCCATAAATTCTCACCGTACTTTGCGTTTATCGTCGTCCCTCAAGCGGGCGAGCGCGGTGTGGTGACGGCAAAACAAGAAGAAGCGCCAAAAGGTGCCGGTTGAGATTGGGAGGAATGAGGCGCTCAGACGCCCACGACTTTCCGAATACGAACGGTCCTGACGGGCCTATTGGCTCATGGGCTTTCATGTCGATGACTTCTGGTGCCGAGCGCCTCTCGCGTTCGGAAAGAAAGGGAGGAATGGAATGACGCATCTTGTTACGAGGCTGCTCGGGGCGACTGCTCTCGCGGCCGTAATCGGCGGCCCGGCTTGGGCCACCGATCTGGAAGTCACTCACTGGTGGACGTCCGGTGGCGAAGCCGCCGCGGTCGCCGAATTCGCGAAGGCTTTCGACGCGACCGGCAACCATTGGGTTGATGGCGCCATCGGAGGCAGCGGTAGCGTTGCTCGTCCGATCATCATCAGCCGTATCATGGGTGGCAATCCTCCGGGCGCTACCCAGTTCAATCCTGGCAAGGACGCGGACGATCTCGTCGCCGCCGGCCTGATGCAGGATCTCACCGAACTGGCGACCAAGGAAGACTGGAAGAGCTTTGTCTATCCGGCGTCGCAGCTGGAAGGCTGCACCTACAACGGCAAGGTGTTCTGCGTCCCGGTCAACCTCCACTCCGCTCAGTGGGCCTGGACCAACCGTCACGTCTACGAAGACAACGGCATCGCCCCGCCGAAGAACTTTGAGGAAATCGCCGCGGCTGCCGAGAAGCTGAAGGCAAAGGGCATTCAGCCGCTCTCGCTCGCCCAGGATTGGCCTGTCGGTCTTCTCGCCGACGACATCATGGTCGGCATCGGCGGTCTCGATTTCTACACGAAGATCTACAAGGACAAGGACGTCGCCGTTGCAAGCGGCCCCGTCGCGACCAAGATCTTCACTGCCCTCGACCAGGCGCGCAAGATGGTCGACACGCAGGCGATCGTGCCGCAGTGGAACGACGCGGTTAGCCTGGTGATCACTGGCAAGGCCGCCGCCAACGTCATGGGCGACTGGGCCCAGGGCGAGTTCCAGGTGGCCAAGATGGTCGCCGGCAAGGACTACGATTGTCTCCCCGGCCTCGGGTACTTCCCGATGCTGAACACCGGCGGCGACGTGTTCTACTTCCCGAAGAGCAAGGATCCGGCGGTCACCAAGGCGCAGCTTGAAATGGCTTCGTCGATGATCTCCAAGCCGGTCCAGGTTGCGTTCAACCTGAAGAAGGGCTCGCTGCCGATCCGCGGCGACATCGATCTCGCCGCCGCCAACGACTGCATGAAGAAGGGTCTTGCGATTCTGAAGGACCCGAAAAACATCCTGCCGTCGAATGCCCAGATGATGCAGCGTGACGACATCAACCAGATCATCGCTCTGTACAACGAGTTCTTCACGACGCCGGACATGACCGTCGAACAGGCGCAAGCCGCGTTCGTCGATCTTATCAAGAACGCCGCGAAGAGCTAAGCTCTCTGGACTAGAATAATCAGGACGGCGCGGCTGACTGTCACGTCAGCCGC
>JAYTZZ010000106.1:0-10379 GCA_043741595.1 Hyphomicrobiales bacterium
GCCCCTGAAAGCGAATGACCGCGACGAAGTCTTTGTTAAGCCGCCCGGCGCGGAACGCCTCGCGGAGCGCCTCCTGCGAGTCGAACACCATCGCCGGCGCTTCGACTATTTGATGCTTCGCATCGACCGCCGAGACCTTGATGACCGCGCGCCCGAGATTGCCGGTGAGCAGCTTCAAGCCGCCTTCCGGCGAGAACGGCTTCCTGACCGGCGCCAGAACTTTTTCGTCCTTGCTCTTTTTTTGTCCTTCGACCCAGGTGATCTCGCCCTTGGCGTCGAGCGTCGGCTCGGTGAGGTAGCCGCGGAGGCCCGTGCCCCAGACAGTCTTGACGTCTTCGTGGAGCAGGCCAGCGCCCAGAAGTTCCCGCATCAGGAACTGCATTCCACCCGCTCGGTGAAACTGGTTCACGTCCGCCGAACCATTGGGGTAGATGCGGGCAAGCAGCGGCACGACCTCGGAGAGGTCGTGGAAATCGTCCCACGTCAACTGGATGCCGCCGGCGCGGGCGATGGCGACGAGATGGAGGGTGTGGTTGGTCGACCCGCCCGTGGCGTTCAGTCCGACAACGCCGTTGACGATGGCCCGCTCATCAATGATGTGGCCGACGGGCGTGTACTCGTTGCCGAGCGAAGTGATGGCGAGCGCGCGGGTGGTGGCGAGCCGGGTGAGGGCATCGCGGAGCGGCGTATTCGGGTTGACGAACGATGCGCCCGGAATGTGCAGACCCATGATCTCCATCAGCATCTGGTTGGAATTCGCGGTGCCGTAGAACGTGCAGGTGCCGGGTGCGTGAAAGGACTTGGCCTCGACTTCCATCAGTTGCTCGCGGGTGATCTTGCGCTCCGCATAGAGCTGGCGCTGCTTCGATCGCTCAGGGTTTGAAACTCCGGAAGGCATCGGCCCGGCTGGAATGAACACCGCGGGAATATGGCCGAAACTGAGGGCGGCGATCAGGAGTCCCGGCACGATCTTGTCGCAGATGCCAAGATAGACGGCGGCATCGAACAGGTCGTGCGAAAGGCCAACAGCCGCTGCCATTGCGATCGTGTCGCGCGAGAACAGCGATAGCTCCATGCCCGTCTGACCCTGAGTGACGCCGTCGCACATGGCGGGGACGCCGCCGGCGACTTGCGCTGTTCCGCCGGCCTTCCGGGCCGCCGCGCGGATGAGTTCGGGGAAGCGCTCATAGGGTTGATGCGCCGAGAGCATGTCGTTGTAGGCGGTGATGATGCCGAGATTGGGGGCATTGGCCGCGCGCAGCGCCGCCTTGTCGTTCGGGGCGCAGGCGGCGAAACCGTGGGCCAGGTTCGAGCACGAAAGCTTGCCCCGCCGCACGCGGTTCTCAGCGGCCGAGTGCACTCGCTCCAGGTAGAGGGAACGGCCTGCCTGGCTCCGCCGGGCAATTCGCTCGGTGACCTCGCCGATGCGCGCATTGAGGGTCATTTGGGCGTTCTCCTCTTCGGAATCGCCACATGAGGCGACACCGGACTTTTCGATGCAATTGGAGTGCCTGTTGTATCCACAAAGCCGGCGTCATTGCGATGACGGCGGTAAAATTCGACATCGGACCGAATCCTTTGGCCGATCCAGTTCGTCTAGGAGGTATCGAAGGCCGGTTCCGAACCGGACGCAGCGCAAGGAACAAGCAGATGAAACAGAGCCTGATACGCTACAAGACCAAGCCGGAACGGATCGACGACAACGAACGGTTGATCAAGGATGTGTTCAAGGAACTGCACGCGAAATCGCCCAAAGGCGTTCGCTACATGGCTTTGAAACTCGCAGACGGCACCTTTATCCATCTGGTCGAGACCGAGGACAACAGCAATCCTATCCCCGCTCTCGATGCTTTTCGTGCTTTCCAGAATGGCATCAAGGATCGATGCATCGAGCCGCCGCAATCGGGCGACGTGACGGTCGTCGGCAATTATCGCATGCTCGACGATTGATGAGATCGGCCGAGGACACTACGAGTCGGTAACCAGCATGAGTGCCGCAATCACCAGTACAATGAAGGATCGCGAATCCTTCGATTGGTTTCTGGGCGAAATGCGGCCGAAGCTGCATCGCTACTGCGCTCGAATGACGGGTTCCGTCATCGACGGGGAAGATGTCCTCCAGGAAGCGATGGTGAAGGCGATCGAGGCCTTCCCGCGGACCGGTCCGATTGAGAATCCCGAGGGCTGGCTCTTTCGCATCGCGCACAACGCGGCTCTCGATTTTCTGCGCCGGCGCGCCCGACGCGAGGGAGTGCGTTCCGATGAGGATCCGGAAATGATAATCGACCCTGTGAATGCGACCGAAGATCGGCAGGTCGCCGCCGCAAGCCTGACCTCCTTCATGCGTCTCCCCGTTGCGCAGCGGAGCAGCGTCATCCTCATGGATGTCCTGGGCTATTCCCTGCAGGAGATTGGCGGCGTCCTGGACGCCAGCATTCCGACTGTGAAGGCCTCACTGCACCGCGGTCGGGGTCGCCTTCGCGAACTGGCCGGCGAAGCGGACGACCTTCCGCTCCCCATCCTGACGGAGCCTCAACGTTCTCTTCTTGCCGCTTATGTGGACCGCTTCAATGTGCGGGACTTCGATGCCATACGCGACATGCTCGCCACCGAGGTACGGCTCGAACTCGTCGCGAGGATCCGGATGAACGGGCGGAAAGAAGTGGGCACCTACCTGCACAACTACGCCGGGACCAACGACTGGCGGTTTGCTATGGGCTTCGTTGAGGGCCGTCCGGCGGCGCTCGTGCTCAATCCTGACGACTTATCTGGAAGACCCGCATATTTTGTTCTGTTGGAATGGGAAGGTGGCAGCCTCCTCAATATCCGGGACTTTCGCTACGCGCGGTACGCAATCGAGGGGGCAGACGTAGTTGCCCTTGGCGGTGTCTAGTCGGTGTCGTCGTGCCAGGTGCGACCGTCGCGCTCGATGAGCGCGATCGCCGCCGTCGGTCCCCATGTGCCTGCCGGGTAGGGCTTCGGCGCCTCGGTCGTTTTTTCCCAGGCCTGCGCGATTGGGTCGATCCACGCCCACGCCGCTTCAACTTCGTCACGGCGCATGAACAGCGTCTGGTTGCCGCGGATGACGTCGAGGATGAGCCGTTCGTAAGCGTCCGGGCTGCGCGCTCCGAAGGCTTCGGCGAAGCTCATGTCGAGCGGCACATAGCGGAGCCGCATGCCGCCGGGCCCAGGGTCTTTGATCATCAGCCACAGCTTGACGCCTTCGTCAGGCTGGATGCGGAGCACCAGGCGATTCTCCTCGATTGCTCCGGCGCCGGCATCGAAGATCGAATGGGGGATCTTGCGGAATGTGATGACGATTTCAGACTGGCGCACCGGCAGCCGTTTGCCCGTGCGAATATAAAAGGGCACTCCCGCCCAGCGCCAATTGCTGATCTCGGCCTTGAGCGCGATGAACGTCTCCGTTGTGCTCGTCGGGTTGCCCACTTCAGCAGCGTAGGCGGCAAGCCCCGCGCTCGCCCGGTATTGCCCACGGACGATGACTTGCGCCGCGTTGCCGGCGTCGATCGGCTTTAGAGCGCGCAACACCTTCAGCTTCTCGTCGCGCACTCCGTCGGCGTCCATGTGCGTCGGCGGCTCCGTCGCAACAAGGCAGAGAAGCTGCATCAGATGGTTCTGCATCATGTCGCGCAGCGCGCCGGCATGGTCGTAGTAGCCGCCGCGCCCTTCCACGCCGAGACTCTCGGCGACGGTGATCTGCACATGATCGATGTGGGCTGCGTTCCAGATCGGCTCGAAGAGGGCGTTGGCAAAGCGCAGCGCCATCAGGTTCTGCACCGTCTCCTTGCCGAGGTAATGATCGATCCGGTAGATTTGGCTTTCGTCGAAGACCTTGCCGACGGCGTCGTTTACGTCCTTTGCCGATTGCAGGTCGTGGCCGATCGGCTTCTCGATGATCACCCGCGTGTTTGGCGTCACCAATCCGTGAGCGCCCAGCTTCTCTGAGATCGTGCCGAAGAGTTCGGGCGCAACGGCGAGATAGAACGCGCGGATGCGATCGTCGCCCGATTTGAGGAGCTGCGCGAGATCCGCCCAGCCGGCTTCGGCTTGCGCGTCCACGGGCGTGAAATGCAGCCGGTGGAGAAATGTCTCGACCAGCGCCGTGTCGAGGTCGGTTGCCGCGATGTGTTCCGTTAGCGCCTTGCGGGTCGCGTCCCGGTATTCCGCATCGCTCATCGCGCGCCGCGAAACCCCGATGATCCGCGCCACCGTCGGCAACTGGCCGTCGCTGTGGCGATGGTAGAGCGCCGGCAGAAGCTTGCGATAGGCTAGGTCGCCGGCCCCGCCGAAAACGACGAGATCGAAGGGGTCGACCGTGATAATGCGGCTGGTCATGAGGCAGAAGGCTCCGGGAGCGGGTCATCCACACGTGGTGCCGGGACTGCTTCCCGGCCGCGGTTCTTGCGGTCTACACTGGCAGTGCGGTTTTTGGCAGAAGAATCAGGACGCTGCCAAGGGCTGAACGAGGTCGATGTCGCCGCAGTTGGAAAGCGGTGACCAAAAGACGGAGGGGAATTGGTGGCAGAGCCAATATGCGTGGCGCCGGCGGGCGACTGGACCGGGGAGGGCGCCGTCTGGCACGCCGAGGAACGGGTCGTCTATTGGGTCGATATCAACCGGTTCCTCATCCACCGATTCGATCCTGCGACCGGTACCGTCAGGAGTTGGTTCTTCGCCGAACCACCGACCGCCCTCGGACTGACTGACCGCAGCGATACGCTGATCGTTGCTCTCGCCTCGAAGATCATCCTCTGGCAACCCGCCAACGACGCCCGCGCCGACTTTGCCAATCCTCATCGCGAATCGCCAAACGTTCGCTTCAATGACGGCCGGCCTGATCCCGCCGGCAATTTCTGGGCTGGTACGATGCAGAACAACGTCGCCGACAACGGAAGCGACATCCCCATCACCACGCGTCCCGGCCGTCTGTTCCGCATCAACCGCGACGGCTCGAGCAGCGTCGAAAAGACCGGCATCGGCATCACCAATACCTTCTGCTGGAGTCCGGACAACCGGCATTTCTATTGCGGCGACACGCTCGCCAACACGATTTCCGTTTGGGACTACGATCTTGGCACGGGCAAGATCGCCAACGAGCGATCTTTCTTCGCCGGCTTCGAGCGCGGCTCTCCCGACGGGTCGGCGATGGACAGCGAAGGGTACCTCTGGAACGCCCGTTATGGCGGTGCCTGCGTCGTGCGCGTCTCCCCGCAGGGCAAGGTCGACCGCATCGTCGAGATGCCCGTCGCAGCGGTGACCACCTGCACCTTCGGCGGCCCTCATCTGAAGACGCTTTACATCACGACAGCCGGCGGTGGGGTCGGCTTGAGCCGCGGCGAACGCCTTGCCGGCGGTCTCTTCACGCTGGACGTCGATGTCCCGGGGTTGGCCGAAAACCGGTTCCGCTTGGGCGCCTGACACGAGGATGCCTCAGTTGGAAGCCAGTCATTCAGGTGTCGTTCAGTCTGAAACTGTCAAGAAGGGCGCAGAAATAGTCGGGGAGTTTTCATGCGCCGCGTGATCGAGAGCCTTTGCTTCCTTGCCGTCGTTGCGGCTGGGCTTGTGCTGGCTGATGCAGCATCGGCCGAGAGCCGCCTGTTTTCCGCGAAAGCCAGCCAGCCGGGCATCACCATTGTTCAGGCTGTGCGCAACGGCCAGCAGCTCCCGATCGCAGGGCAGACCGGCGCGGCTACTTTCTTCCGCGTCGATAATCCCTCCGGTCCGGTTCCTTGTTTCAACCGCATCATATTCACGGCCTCGAACGGGCAGCGCGCCGATTCCCAAGTCAATATCTGCATCAACAACGGGGCGCTGACGGTCGCGCTCACTGGTAGCGGTGGCGGAGCGCCGGGTGGCGGTACTATTCCCGCTGGCGGCGGTCCCGCAGGCGGCGGTCCCGCAGGCGGCAGTCAGCCGGTGGTCATCGCGACCGATGATCCCTACGTCACGATCACCAACGTGTTCTTACGCGGCAAGCCCGTGCCGATCGCCGGCAGGCAGGACCCATATGTCCAGATCAACGTTCTCGGAGGTCCGCAGGGCTTTGAGTGCTCGCGCGACCTTGGCCTTGCTCTCTCCGATGGCCGGCGCATCGCCCGTCTCGTCGATATCTGCGAGAGCAACTTCCTCGTGATCGTGGCGCTTGTCGGCGGTCCCCGTCCGCCGGCTCCGGCAACCAATTTCGTGCCGCCGGTCATCCAGCCGCCCGTCGTGCAGCCTTTGCCGACCCCGCCGGAGCCCGAACAGCCCGAGGTGGTCGAAGGAATGCAGTGGCTGTTCTCCCAGAGCGGCAATCACGCGAGCTTCGCCTATGCGATCCCCGAAACCGACGCCAGCGAGTTCACGGCGGTTTGCACGACGCGGTCGAGCAAGGTGACGATCACGCTCACGCGTAGCGCCGATGAGGTCGGGCCGGGGAGCAAGGTCCTGGTCCGCTTCACCGCAGGCCCCTTCGCCAAGACCTACACCGCCACGGGGAGCGTGGTGAGCGAGCTCGATGGCATCTCGCATCCCGTCCTGCAGATTGCCACGAGCGATCCGCTGTGGTCGGCGCTGATCAAGGAGAGCTTCGTTGCGATCGCCATCGGATCGAGCCCGCCCTACGCGCTGACGCTCACCGGGAGTGCCCTGAAGGCGAAGCAGTTTCTCGCCGCCTGCAATCCGCCGCCTCCTCTGCTGGAGCCGCCAGTCGTGGGCGGTGGCGGCAATGCCGTTGGCTACGCTTGCGACGACGGTTCGTCGCTGACCGTCGCGTACGACGCCACGTCGGCGGTCGTGTCGGAGATTGGCGTGCCGCCGATCTTCCTGTTCCAGGCGCCGTCGGATGACGGCAGCGTTCGCTACATCGCCGGCCTCAACGAATTGATCGGGGAAGGCGAGCAGATCTTCTGGACGCGCGAAGGCAGCTTTAGCCGCGCGTGCATGCCGAACTGACGTTCGGGTGCAGATAGGTCACGGCACGGCAAGAAAGGCCTGACCGGACTGGCTAAAGCCGCTTCGCCAGTCTAGAAGCACCGCGTCATGACAAATCTGGCTGCAACCGGGCTCGCTTCACGCGGGGCGTGGAGCACTGAGCTTCGCGCCATGCTTTCGCTCGCCTGGCCGCTGGTGCTGACGAATCTGTCGCAGATCGCGCTCGCCACCACCGACGTGATCATGATGGGCTGGCTTGGCCCCGATGCGCTGGCTTCGGGAGCGCTTGGCGCCAATCTGAATTTCGCGTTTCTGATCTTTGGCATCGGGCTCGTCACCGCCACATCGCCACTTATTGCCATCGAGCTCGGCCGTCGCCGTCATGCGGTTCGTGAGGTCCGCCGTACGGTGCGTCAAGGCCTCTGGACGGCAATCGCGTTCACGATTCCCGTCTGGGTCGTCCTTTGGCGGGCGGAGCCAATCCTCATCGCCCTCGGTCAGGAGCCGCGTCTCGCGCATGGCGCCGCAAGCTACCTGCACACCTTCCAGTGGTCGTTCCTGCCCTTCCTGTTCTACCTCGTGCTCCGCAACTTCGTCTCGGCGCTGGAAAGACCACTGGCGGCGCTGTGGATCAGCTTCGCCGCCGTCGGCGTGAACGCGGTCCTGGTGTGGGTGCTGATGTTCGGCAAGCTTGGCGTGCCCGCGCTGGGGCTTCCCGGCGCCGGCATCGCCACCACGGTCACCAACCTCTTCATGGTGTTCGGGCTCGCCGGGTTGATCAGGATCGACCGGCGTTTCCGCCGCTATCATCTTTTCGGCCGCTTCTGGCGCCCGGACTGGCCGCGCTTCCGTGAGATTCTCAGGATCGGACTGCCGATTGCGTTCACTCTCGGCTTCGAGGTGACCATTTTCAACGCCGCCGTCTTCCTGATGGGACTCATCAGCGCGGCTTCGTTGGCGGCTCACTCGATTGCGATCCAGATCGCGTCGGTTGCGTTCATGGTGCCGCTCGGATTGGGCAACGCGGCGACGGTGCGCGTCGGTCTGGCGTTCGGCGGCGGCAACGTGCCCGGCATTGCCCACGCCGGATGGACGGCGTTCTACCTCGCCATTGCCTATGCCTGTTGCACCGCGCTTCTGATGCTCGTGTTCGGGCGCGAACTCGTCGGTGTCTTTCTCAATGTGGACACACCGACCAACCAGCCGGTCATCGCTCTTGCCGTCTCGTTCCTCGTCTTCGCCGGCATCTTCCAGCTTGCCGATGCCGGCCAGGCCGCGACGTCGGGTATGTTGCGCGGGCTTGGCGACACGCGCATGCCGATGGTCATTGCCGCGATTGGCTATTGGGGCGTTGGCGCGCCGCTGGCCGTTCTGCTTGGCTTTTGGGCGCATCTGGAGGGCCGCGGGATCTGGATTGGGCTAGCAACTGGCCTTGCGGTCGTTGCCATCTCAATGACGGTACGCTGGACTCGTCGAGAGCGGCTGGAGCTCACGCGGCCAACTCGTATCGGTGCGCTAATCCAGAGTGCGCCGGTAGCGCACTAGCGCGATCGTCGCCACTGCCAGCCAGAAGAGCGCCAGCGGCCAAACGTTCGGCCAGACTTCGACGAAGCCACTGCCCTTCAGCATCACGCCGCGCACGACGCGCAGAAAATGGGTGAGGGGGATCGCCTCGCCGATCACCCGCGCCCAACCCGGCATCCCGCGGAACGGGAACATGAAGCCGGAGAGTAGGATCGACGGCAGGAAGAAGAAGACAGTCATCTGCATCGCCTGCATCTGCGACCGGGCGACAGTCGAGAACGTGTAGCCAAGCGTGACATTGGAAGCGATGAACAGAAGCGTGACGCTCAACAGCAGGATGAGCGATCCTTCCATCGGCACGGCGAAAAGCAGCCTCGCCGCAACCAGGATCACGGCGATCTGAACGAACCCGAACCCGATGTAGGGCACGATCTTGCCGATCATGATCTCCAGCGGCTTTGCCGGCATCGCCATCAGGTTTTCGATCGTGCCGCGCTCGACCTCTCGCGTGATCGCGAGCGCCGTCATCAGTATCGTCGTCAGCGTCAGGATGACGCCGAGGAGGCCCGGCACGATATTCAGTGCGGTGACGCCTTCCGGATTATAGAGGCGGTGGACGATCAGATCGACCGGCAGGCTCCCGGGCTGCTGCTTGAAAAGCGCGCCGGTCGTCGCCTCGCCGATCGCCTGGCGGAGGATCGTGGGCATCGCACCGATGCCGCCCGCCGATGCGGCCGGATCGGTCGCGTCGGCTTCCACCAGAATCTGCGGCCGCTCTCCGCGCACAAGCTTTCGCTCGAAGTCGTTCGGGATCGTGATGATGTAGGAGATGTCGCCGCGCGCCAGCATCTCTCGCGCCTCGGCTTCCGTGGGATTCCCTTCCTCGATCTCGAAGTAGTTGGAGAGCTGCATCGCGGTCAGGATCGAACGCCCGATCGGCCCGTGATCGTTGATGATCACCGCCGCCGGCATGCGCTTCGGGTCGGTGTTGATGGCGTAACCAAAGAGTACGAGCTGGATGATCGGCACACCGATGATCATCGCGAACGTCAGTCGGTCGCGGCGCATCTGGATGAACTCTTTGATCATAACCGCGGCGATCCGCGACCACGAGAAGCGAGTGAGGGTCATGGCCGCGCCCCCGTATTCGGTCCTTCAGACTTCGTGTCGGCGAAGTTGTCGGCGGTAGCACCCATGAGCCGGATAAAAACGTCTTCGAGGATCGTGGCGTCCTCCGACGCCTTGGCCCCGGTCCCGGCAATGGCCGTCTCGACGCTCGCCCGGAGAAGCGCCGGCTCGGTGCCCACGACGTGGAGATTGTTGCCGAACGAAGCGACCTGCTCGACGCCATGCATTCCCCTCAGCCGCCGCGCGATAGCCGCGGTGTCGCCACCGGTGACGATGACCGTATGCAGGCCGGATTGTGCGATGACCTCCGGCACCGTGCCGCGCGCCACCACCTTGCCGTAGGCGATATAGACGATGCGATGACAGCGCTCGGCCTCGTCCATGTAGTGGGTCGAGACGAGGACGGTCAGACCTTCCGCCGCAAGCAAATGAATCTCGTCCCAGAACTCGCGCCGCGCCTTCGGATCGACGCCGGCGGTCGGCTCATCGAGGAGGAGGAGCTGCGGCTGGTGCATGACCGAGGCAGCGAGGGCCAGCCGCTGCTTCCATCCGCCCGAAAGCGTGCCCGCCAGTTGATCCTTGCGGTTGGTGAGACCAAGGCGCTCAAGTGTGTCGGCGACGTACTTCGCTCGCGGCTTTAGCGCGTACAGCCGCGCGACGAAGTCGAGGTTCTCCTCGATCGTCAGGTCTTCGTAGAGCGAGAACCGCTGCGTCATGTAGCCGACCTCAAGCTTGATGCGGTCGGACTCGGTCAGGATGTCGTAGCCAAGGCAGGTTCCGGCGCCTTCGTTGGG
>JAYTZZ010000107.1:0-4468 GCA_043741595.1 Hyphomicrobiales bacterium
AATGGGCCGAGCACCTCATTCGGGCGGGCAAGGCCTATGTCGATGACCAGTCTCAGGAGGAGATCCGGGCAGCGCGCGGCACGCTGACGGAGCCCGGCCGCAACAGCCCTTTCCGTGAACGGAGCGTGGACGAGAACCTCGATTTTTTCCGCCGCATGCGGGCAGGGGAGTTCCCGGATGGCGCGCGGGTGTTGCGCGCGAAGATCGATATGGCGTCGGGCAATATCAATCTTCGCGACCCGGTCATGTACCGCATCCTCAACGCCAACCATCCGCGAACCGGAACCACTTGGCGCATCTATCCCAGCTACGATTTTGCTCACGGGCAGTCGGACGCGATCGAGGGTGTGACCCATTCGCTGTGCACCCTGGAATTCGCCGACCACAAGCCGCTGTACGACTGGTTCCTCGACAACCTCCCGGTGCCAGCGCGGCCGCGGCAATACGAGTTCGCGCGGCTCAATATCAGCCACACCGTCTTGTCGAAGCGGGCACTTACGGAGCTCGTCCGCGGCGGTCACGTCAGCGGTTGGGATGACCCGCGCATGCCGACGCTGGCCGGTCTCCGGCGCCGCGGTGTTCCGCCCGAAGCGATCCGAGAGTTTATCCGCCGCATCGGCGTGGCACGCGCCGATAGTATCGTCGATGTTGCCGCGTTCGACTTTGCGATCCGCGAAGCTCTCAACGTCCGCTCGCTGCGCCGCATGGCGGTGCTGCGGCCGCTCCGCGTGATCATCGAAAACTACCCGGAGGGTCGGATCGAGGAACTCGATGCGGTGAACAATCCGGAGGATCCTTCAGCCGGAACACGTCCAATTCGCTTCGGACGCGAGATCTTCGTCGAGCACGACGACTTCATGGAGAACCCGCCAAAGAAATTCTTCCGCCTGTCGCCGGGGCAGGAGGTGCGCCTCCGCTACGCCTACTTCATCACCTGCCGCGAGGTGGTGAAGGACGCGGCGGGTGAAGTCATCGCGCTGAAATGCACTTATGATCCTCAGACGCGCGGCGGCAATACGCCGCCTGACGGACGCAAGGTCAAAGCGACGCTACACTGGGTAGCGGCGGCCGACGCGGTGCCGGCGGAGGTGCGCCTCGTCAACGCGCTATTCCGCAGTGCCTCACCGGATGTTGCCAACTTCGCAGCCGGCCTTAATCCGGATTCGCTCGAGGTCCTGTCCGGCGCAATGCTGGAGCCGGCGATAACGGCCTCGAATATCGCCGAGCCGATCCAGTTCGAACGGCTCGGGTATTTCACCCGCGATCCGGATTCGAAACCCGGCAAGCCGGTGTTCAACCGGACCGTCGGTTTGCGTGATACGTTTGCCAAGACGCTTGTCGAGGGAGCCAAGCGCGACCAATAGCCGGGCGGCGGTCGGGGATGCGCGAGACTGACGGAACAGAAGCGGCCGTCCGGGCTGAGACGGCGGCGCCTGTCGATCGCCCTGCGCGGATATGGGCGCGGAACGCCGGCCCATTTCGGCTCGCAGGCGGTGTTGCCGGCAACATCACCACGTGGATCGGCGTCACCTTCGAACACGAGATGGATCGCGGGCGGGGTTTCCTGTGGCTGCCAGTGGTCTTCGGCGCAGGTATCCTCACCTACTTCGTTCTGCCTAGGGAACCTGCCGTTTCGGCGCTCGTCGGTCTCCTCGCGGTATGCGCCGCCCTGACCTGGTTTCGTCGGCATTCAGCGACAGGATTTCGCGTTCTGGTCGTCGCCACCGTCGCCGCCGCCGGCCTTCTCACTGCCAAGGTGCGCACCGACTGGGTCACGGCGCCGGTGATTTCGCGCGAGATGACTGCGACAGTCACCGGTTGGATCGCGACGGCGGAAGAGTCGGCGAAAGGCGGCAAGCGCGTACGTCTTCGCGTCGCCACCATCGAAGGCGTCGCGCCCGAAAACACGCCCATCAACGTGCGCGTCACCATCCGCAGCGGCGCGACCAATCTCGCCGTCGGCGAAGCGATCAGCGTGCTCGCGAGTCTCAATCCGCCAAGCGGCCCGGTCATGCCCGGCGGCTACGATTTCTCATTCACGCCGTTCTTCGAGCGGATTGGGGCGATCGGTTTCGCGTTCGGCGCCGCGAAACCCGCCGATCTCGGCCCGCCGCCGCTCAAGATCCGCCTCATCCAACCGCTAGCGCATTTGCGGGACGCTATCCGCATCCGCATCGAGCAAGCGCTCCCCGGGGACTACGGCCACATCGCCGCGGCGCTGGTGATGGGCGATCAGCGAGGCATCGCCGAGACGACGCAGAATGCCATGCGCGCCTCCGGTCTCGGGCATATCCTGTCGATCTCTGGCCTGCATCTGGCGCTTGTTGCCGGTTCCGTCTTCTGGCTCATACGCGCGCTGCTGGCGTTTTCGCCGACGCTCGCCCTCAACTACCCGATCAAGAAATGGGCGGCCGGGGCCGCGCTCGGCGCCGCCACGTTCTATCTCGGCATCTCGGGGGCGGAGGTGGCGACGGTGCGCTCGTGGGTCATGCTCGCCATCATGCTTGGCGCCATTCTGCTCGACCGCCGCGCGCTCACTCTCCGCAACGTCGCGCTCGCTGCGTTGGTCATTCTCGTCTTCAGTCCGGAAAGCCTGCTCTCGATCAGCTTCCAGATGTCATTCGCGGCGACCGCAGCGCTGATCGCTACGTACGAAGTCATCTCCGGGCGCGCCGACCGGGGGCTTACCCTCGTCGATGCGCGCGAGCGGACGGTCTTCGGTCGCGTGCGCGAGACGGTCTTTACGCTTTTCCTCACCTCGCTGGTTGCGGGCCTCGCCACCGCGCCCTTCGGCGCCTTCTACTTCCAGCGGATCGCCCCTCTCACCATCGTCGCCAACATGGCTGCCGCCCCGGCGGTCGGTTTCGTCGTCATGCCGATGGCACTGGCCTCGGTGCTGGTCATGCCCTTCGGGCTCGAGGCGGTGCCGCTGACCGTCATGCAATGGGGCTTGGCGTGGATGGTGACGGTCGCCGAGCGGACGGCCGCGTGGTCCGAGGGTCTGGGCGGTGTCCCGGCGCTACCGGCGGGCGCGCTGCTGCTCATGGTCGCGGGGTTTCTGTGGCTGACGCTCTGGCGTGAGCGGTGGCGGCTTGCCGGGATTGCTCCGATCGTCATCGCCTTGCCGATCGCGTTTCTGGTCGCACGCCCGGATATTCTCATCGATGAGAGCGCCACGGCCGTTGCCGTGCGCGGCGACGACGGGCGATTCAGTATCCTCGGGGGGAAGGGCGCCGATTTCGAGGTCGAAAACTGGCTGCGCGCCGACGCCGACACGCGAACGGTCGACGCCGCCGATCTCGCCCGGGGCATCGCATGCGATCTGCTCGGCTGTGTCGGCCGCCTCGCGGATGGAACCGTCGTCGCCTTGACCAACCGGCGGGACGCCTTCGTCGAGGATTGCCGGATGGCGGCGATCGTAGTCTCGCGCTACGACGCGCCGCCGGGTTGCGCCAGCCACGCGCTCGTCATCGACCGCGCGGCGCTCGATCGTTTCGGCGCCCACGCCGTCTATGTCGAGGAGTCAGGATTGCGAGTGGAGACCGCCTATCCGGAGGTGCGCCGGCCTTTCATGCCGCCAGTGCGGGACTAATACTTCCGGATCAACCCCACCAGCCGGCCCTGGATGCGCACGCGGTCCGGCCCGAAGATGCGGGTCTCGTAGGCGGGGTTCGCGGCTTCAAGCGCGACCGACGCGCCCTTGCGGCGGAGGCGCTTCAGCGTCGCTTCTTCCTCGTCAACGAGGGCAACGACGATGTCGCCGGAGTCGGCGGTATCGCTCTTGCGAATGAGAACGGTGTCGCCCTCGAAAATGCCGGCCTCGATCATCGAATCGCCGCGCACTTCGAGCGCGAAGTGCTCGCCGGGGGAAAGCATGTCGGGCGGAACGCCGATGCTGTGGCTGTGGGTCTGGATCGCCTCGATGGGCGTGCCGGCAGCGATACGGCCCATGACGGGCACGAGTACCGGCTCGTTGCTGTTGGCGCCCTCTTGCGTCGCACGCACCCGTCCGAGGTTGCCTTCGATGACGCTCGGCGAGAAGCCGCGCGAACGGCTGGTCGCTGGCGAGGCCTGCATGGAGTCGGGCAGGCGGATCACCTCGATGGCGCGTGCGCGGTTCGGCAGGCGCTTGATGAAACCGCGCTCTTCCAGCGCTTTGATCAGCCGATGAATCCCGGACTTGGAGCGGAGGTCGAGGGCGTCCTTCATTTCGTCAAACGACGGCGGAACCCCGGACTCCTTGAGGCGTCCGTGGATGAAAACCAGCAGTTCGTATTGTTTGCGCGTCAGCATCGCCTGATCCCTGTCCGAGACCGCCAGAGGGGCGGAATCAACCGGTAGTACAAAGCACGAACGAAACTACATGTTCTATATGTGTTCCGCAACCGTGAATTCGCCTATATCCCCTTGGCGTATGTTGCAATTTGGGACTATGCTCGATGAGCGGACACAACCACCGCGAGTCGGC
>JAYTZZ010000108.1:0-10287 GCA_043741595.1 Hyphomicrobiales bacterium
GCCGGATGAGCGCAAGCGAACATCAGCGCCAGACGATGATCGGGGATCGAGGCTTCGGTCGTGGCGGCTTCCTCCAGCTCTTCGGCGATCAGGCGGACGTGCGGCGCCGCTGCTTCAACGACGGCGCGACGCCGGGTCCGGTCGAGAAATCGACGGTGGGCAACCCTCACCAGCCAACCTTCGGGGTTTTCCGGGACGCCGTTCCGCGGCCAGTCCGCAATCGCTGCGGCAAAAGCGTCGCCTAGCGCGTCCTCCGCAACAGCGACGTTGCTGGTGCGCCTGGCGAGAAGGGCGACAAGCTTGCCGTAGCTTTGGCGGGCAACTCCTTCCGCAGCAATGCGTGCGCGCTCGCCGTTCTTCTCCGTTCTCGCTTCGCTCGTCAGGTGAGTGGCCAAACTGGTCTGACCTCGACGGTACCGTGCGATGTCGCGGGACAACGGGTGGCCCAGACAATCGCGGCATCGAGATCCGGTGCCTCGATCAAGTAGTAGCCGCCGAGCTGCTCTTTCGTTTCGGCGTACGGCCCATTCAGAACCTTGATTTTGCCCTTCTCGGTTCGCACGCTGGTCGCCATCGAGGTCGGACGAAGCCGCTCGCCGCCGACCATCGCGCCTGCCTTTTGTAGCGCCTCGGTGTATGCGCCATACGCTGCGTGCATTTGTTCCGTGTCAGCAGGTTTGGCGGCCGCTTCGGCAGCCTCGCTGGTATAGATCATCAGTAGGTATTGCATGGAGGTGATCCCCGTTTGACGGCTTGGGGCATCATGCCCCGCCGTCTCAGTGACGCGCCAGTCGGGGCGATATCGACAGGGTCGGCAACAAATTTAGGGCCTTTGCATCCAGGCGATGATCGCGCCGGCAGGGACAATCCAGATCAAGCCAAAGATCGCGAAAAACAGCGTCTGGATGACGATTGGCCTGTCCGGCAGCTGCGCTGTAGCGACGGTGACGACGACCAGCGCGTAAAGCGGGATGAAGACGAGCAGCAAGGCCGCGCCTACGATCTTCCGAACCCTGACCGGCAGTGCCATTTCGTGACCGTGCGCTCTTGCCGCGATTTGCCCGCGGGTGCCCCGGGCTATATCGAAGGGCGGCAGGAGTGGGAAGAGATGGCAAACGTCGCCGAAGTTGCGCTGATCGTCCCGCGGGACCGTTCCCGTGACCGCAGGATCGTCCGCACATGGCTTTTTATCGTGGCGCTGATGATCGTCGCAATCGTGGTCGTCGGCGGCGTCACCCGGCTCAGCCACGCCGGTCTCTCGATTACCGAATGGAAGCCGATCCACGGCGTCATCCCACCGCTCAGCGATGCCGATTGGCAGGAGGAGTTCGCCAAGTACCAGCAGATCCCTGAGTATCGTGAACGCGACGCCGGCATGAGCCTCGACGCGTTCAAGGGAATCTTCTGGTGGGAATGGGCGCATCGTCTTCTCGGACGCCTCATCGGCGTTGCGGTCCTCGCACCGCTCATCTTCCTGTGGGGTACGGGGCGCATCGAACCGGCACTCAGGCCGCGGCTGGTCGCGATCCTACTTCTCGTTGGACTACAGGGCGTGGTCGGGTGGTGGATGGTGGCAAGCGGGCTTTCGGCGCGAACCGACGTCAGCCAGTATCGCCTCGCGATTCACCTGACGCTCGCCTGCATCATTCTGGCGTACGTCGTGTGGGTCGCGCGTGCGCTTGCGCCTTCGTCGCCACCGTCACGCGCGCCGCTTCGTTTCGTCGGGCTTCTGATCGTAGTCGCGGCGATCGTCCAGATTTTCCTCGGCGGCCTCGTCGCCGGGCTCGATGCCGGGTTGACCTACAACACCTGGCCGCTCATGGACGGGACGGTCGTTCCTTCAGGGCTCCTGATTCAGGAACCGTGGTGGCGCAATCTATTCGAGAATCCGGCGACCGCGCAGTTCGATCATCGGCTTGGCGCCTACGTCCTGTTGCTGCTTGCGCTCGTTCATGCGCGTCAGGCGTGGGCCACGCCGCAGGCAAACGGCGCATGGCTGCTCGCGGCGTTGGTGATGGCGCAGGCGGCGATCGGTATCGCGACGCTTCTCTACGCAGTGCCGCTGCCGCTCGGTCTTCTGCACCAACTCGGCGCGGTGCTCGTGCTGACGCTCGCCGTGGCGCATCTCCGCGCGATGCTGCCGCCGCTGCCGGTCGCGGGTTGAACGAAGCCCCCGCGGCCACATGCCCCTCCCCAAAACCGCAAGGGCGGTTTTGGCCCTCCCGCAAGGGAGGGCTCATCCCGCTGCAAGACCCAGACTCCGCTTGAACCCTCCCCTTGCGGGAGGGTCAAAACGCCGTAGGCGTTTTGCGGAGGGGTGCGGTGGACGAGAACGCCAACTAGTCTAGCCCGGCGGTCTCTTCCAATCCGAGCATCAGATTAAGGTTCTGGACTGCCTGGCCGGAGGCGCCCTTGCCGAGGTTGTCGAGTTGGGCGACCAGCACGGCCTGCTGCTCTTCCTGATTGCCGTAGACAAACAGGCGCATGCGGTTGGTGTCGTTCAGACCCTCCGGTTCGGGATTGCGAGGGTCGAGCGAGGACGCAAGCCCGATGGCGAGTGTCTCCTCCAATGGCGCGACCGTGACGAAGTGCTCGTCGGCGAAGTGGTCGGCAAGCGATGCGTGCAGGGTATCGAGCGTCGGCCGTCCCTCGATCGCCCAGAGCTGCAACGGTACGGAGACGAGCATGCCTTGCGCGAAGCGGCCGACGCTCGGGATCAACAGCGGCCGGTGATCGAGCGCCGAATAAACCTGAATCTCCTCGATGTGCTTCTGCACCACGCCCATGGCGTAGTAGCGGAAGTTATTCTGCGTGGTGTGGGGTGACTTCGGATCCTCGAAGGCGGCGATCAACGCCTTGCCGCCGCCGGAGTAACCGGAGACGGCGTTGATAGTCACCGGCCATGAGGCGGGCAGGAAGCCGCGGGCTATGAGCGGCCGCAGCAATGCAATCGCGCCGGTCGCGTAGCAGCCCGGATTGGAGACGCGTCCGGATGCGACGATCGCCGCGCGCTGGCCCGCATCCATCTCCGGGAAGCCGTACGTCCAGCCTTTGGCGGTGCGATGGGCGGTCGAGGCGTCGATGACCCGCGTCTTGTTGTTCCTGATCAGGCCGACGGCCTCACGCGCGGCGTCGTCCGGCAGGCAGAGAATGACGGCGTCGGCGTCGTTCAACATCTCCGCGCGCGCGACAGGGTCCTTGCGCCGCGCCGGGTCTATCGACGCAAGCACGAGGTCGCCGCGGCCTTCAAGCCGTTGCCTGATCTGGAGGCCGGTCGTGCCGGACTCGCCGTCGATGAAGACGGTGGCAGCCAAGGTTATTCTCCGTTCTTTCTTGTCATTCCCGCGAAGGCGGGGATCCAGTAACCGCCAATGGGACTTGTTCTGCTCCGTCAGTGGCTACTGGGTTCCCGCCTTCGCGGGAACAACAGTGGAGGGTTGGTCGTTAACGGTCCTCGCCGCGTCGGCGCTCGGCGAGGAGACTGAGGTAGTACATCGCCACCGTGGAGGCGGCCACGGCGGTGATATCGGCATGATCGTACGCGGGCGCAACCTCAACGATGTCGCCGCCGATGAAATCGATCGAGCCGAGCCCGCGCAGGATCGCCAGCGCCTCGCGGCTCGAAAGGCCGCCGGCGACCGGCGTGCCGGTTCCTGGCGCGAATGCCGGATCGAGGCAATCGATGTCGAAGGTGAGATACGCCTTCTCCTCACCGACACGCTCCTTGATGCGGGCGACAATACCGGATGGCCCGAGCTCGTCGACGACGCCCGCCGTGATGATCTCGATGCCGCAATCGTCCGGCGCTTCCGTGCGGATGCCGATCTGGATGGACCGCTTGGCCTCGATCAGCCCCTCGTGGACGGCTCGGCGCACGAACGTGCCGTGCGAGATGCGGCCGTCGTGGTCGAGCCAGGTGTCCTGGTGGGCGTCGAACTGGACGAGGGCGAGGCGGCCGTGGACGGCGGCATGCGCCTTCAGTAGCGGGTACGTGATGAAATGATCGCCGCCCAACGAAAAGAGCTGCGGGCCAGCGTCGATGATGGCCCGCGCCTGCGTCTCGATCGCCGTGGCGAACTCCATCGGCAGCCCGAAATCGAAGTACGCGTCGCCGTAATCGACGACCGCGAGGGTCGCGAACGGGTCGAACCTGAATGGATACTGCGGATCGCCGTCGAGGATGGCGGACGCGCGGCGGATCGCCTCCGGCCCAAAGCGGGCGCCCGGCCGGTTGGTGGTGGCCTGATCGAAGGGAATGCCCCACACGACCGCATCGACGCCGGCGAGATCGCGCGAATAGCGCCGCCGCATGAACGACAACGCGCCGCCGTACGTCGGCTCTATGGCGCCGCCCTTGAGCGGCCCGGTGAAGGCATTGTCGGTCGAATGCTTTTGTGTCGGATCGGTCATGACGATTCACATGATACAGGCGGCGGAACGAAAAGGGCGGGCCTTGCGGCCCGCCCTAAATCCGAAGTCCCGAGAAGCGCGTCTAGCGCTTGGAGAACTGGAAGGAGCGGCGGGCCTTGGCTCGGCCGTACTTCTTGCGCTCGACGACGCGCGAGTCGCGGGTAAGGAACCCGCCCTTCTTGAGGACGGCCCGCAGCTCCGGCTCATAGTACGTCAGCGCCTTGGAGATGCCGTGACGCACGGCACCGGCCTGGCCAGAGAGGCCGCCACCAACGACGGTCGCGCGGACGTCGTACTGGCCGTTGCGGGTAGCGGCGAGGATCGGCTGTTGCACGACCATCTGCAGGACCGGCCGCGCGAAATAGGCGGTGAAGTCCTTCTCGTTGATGATGATCTTGCCGGCGCCGCGGCTGAGCCACACGCGCGCCACGGCGTTCTTGCGCTTGCCGGTGGCGTAGGCGCGGCCCTTCGCGTCGAGCTTCTGGACGTAGACCGGAGCAGCGGCCACGGCCTGCGGCGCGAGATCCTGGAGAGATTGCAAATCGGCCATGACTATGCGGCCCTTTTGTTCTTGCGGCTCAACGCCGCGATGTCGATGACTTCCGGCTGCTGGGCGGCGTGCGGATGCTCGGTGCCCTTGTAGACGCGGAGGTTCTTGAGCTGCTTGCGGCCGAGCGGCCCTTCCGGGATCATGCGCTCTACGGCCTTCTCCACGATCCGCTCGGGGAACTTGCCCTCCAGGATCTGGCGCGCGGTGCGCTCCTTGATGCCGCCGATGTAGCCGGTGTGCCAATAGTATGTCTTGTCCTGCCGCTTGCGGCCGGTGAGCACGATCTTCTCGGCGTTGATGACGACGACGTTGTCGCCGCAATCGACATGGGGGGTGTAGGTCGGCAGGTGCTTGCCGCGAAGGCGCCGGGCGATGATCGCGGCGAGGCGGCCGACAACCAGACCCTCCGCGTCGATCAGCACCCACTTCTTCTGGACGTCGGCGGCCTTGAGATTGAACGTGGACATGATGGTCTCGTGGCTAAAAGCGAAGGCGGCAGCCAAGGGCGCCGCCGGTTGTGCAGGTTCTATAGATGAGGGTATGCATCGTCAAGGTCGCTGGTATCTGAAAAGGCAAGTTATTCCAGATACTTAGTATTGTCGGTATTATGGTACCACACGATTTTCGACGGCGATTGACGGCACGCGCGTGCATCAGAATAGAAAAAGCCCCGCGGTGTTGTGCCTGCGGGGCTTTTTCCGTGTCCGATCAGTCTGATCAAAAATGTTTGTTCAGCCCGATACGGATGGTGTTGGAGGTCAGGCTGACGGAAGGATTAGCGACTGTTAGGGCGTACGTGGCCGCGCCGAAGTTCAGGTACTGATACTCCAGCTTCGCTGACCAATCGCCGGCGAAAGCCCATTCGATGCCGGCGCCAAGGACGTAGCCGGTGTGTGTCATGCTGGCGCTGTGTCCGCCACCGGCGTCGGTAGTGCGCGTTGCTCCGGCGACAGCCAGACCTCCGGTGACATACGGGAGCCAAGTATCCATGGCGTAGCCGAGGCGACCGCGCACCGTGCCGAACCAGTTGATGTTTTGGGTGATGACCGGCCCAGCGCCAAGATCACCGCCTGAGATGCTCGCCCATTGGGCGTCCGCCTCCAGGCCAAG
Source organism: Hyphomicrobiales bacterium (assembly GCA_043741595.1). Taxonomy (GTDB): domain Bacteria; phylum Pseudomonadota; class Alphaproteobacteria; order Rhizobiales; family Kaistiaceae; genus DASZQY01. The sequence goes on from JAYTZZ010000108.1 coordinate 6,071, forward strand.
GACGATGTTGTCCGTCAGGTGATGGTTGTAGCCGATCTGAGCGCCGAGGAATCCGCCGGACGGGCTGGAGCCATATGTAGCGCCGGTGCTGGCTGGGGCTGACCCCGCGGCAAATCCGCCGTTGATGCCTGCTTAGAAGCCTGTCCAACTGATTGCAGGCGTTGGCGAGTAGACGACCTGTTGCTCCACTGTGTCGACGGAAAGATCAGCCGCGTTCGCGGCTCCTGCGCTTGCCGCGATTGCCGCTGCAAGAATTGCGGCGGCCGCCGCCCTGTCGAAAAATGCCATTTCCCTGCCTCCGGGGTTGTTCCGTGAGAACTACCCTGCTTCGGCTCAGCGATGTAATTGAGGCACAGGTTTTCCCCCGATATTAACAGGGGTCCAAAGGCAAACGTCTCGTTGTGTTGCCTATCTGCTGCGTCGCCGGAATGCAAAAAGGCCCGCCGCGTTGTCCAACGCACCAGCCGGCATGCCTATATGTCTGGCAGTCCACTGGGCCCGTGGATCTTGAGGCGTTTCGTTGGATCACAACCGCTATTCTGACTCCCTGCTCCTGAGCCTGTTCGGGTCAGTCCAGACGATCGCCGTCGTGGGCGCTTCGCCTAACCGGGCGCGGCCAGTGTACGGGGTCATGGAGTACCTGCTCCTCGCCGGATACCGCGTCATTCCCATCAATCCCGGTCACGCCGGGAAGGAAATTCTGGGCCAACGGGTTTACGCGAAGCTCATCGACGTTCCGGAGGCGATCGATCTCGTCGATATTTTCCGCCGGCGGGACGCGCTTGCCGGTGTCGTCGATGAAGCCCTCGCGCTACGCCCGCTGCCCAAGGCGATCTGGATGCAGCTCGACCTTCGCGACGACGCTGCCGCGGCGAAGGCGGAGGCGGCCGGCCTAACCGTCATCATGGATCGCTGCATCAAGATCGAGCACGATCGGTTGATGTGAACGCGATCACGGAAGTACCGGACAGGCGAACGCCTGAAACATTCGTCTCCAAAATTCGGCGAAGGCCGGAACCGTCTTTCGCCCTTCGCGTGAATCTCGCCAGTCGATGCTTTGGTTCCTTCCGACGACCCGGCTAGGGATGGGGGCCGCGCGTCTGCGCGCATCGTTCGAAGGGAAACAGCCGATGACTGAAGACCGCGTTCCGGGGTTTGCCACGCTTGCCATCCACGCCGGCGCAAAGCCCGACCCAACCACCAATGCGCGCGCGACGCCGATCTATCAGACGACGTCGTTCGTGTTCAACGACGTCGAGCATGCAGCCTCGTTGTTCGGTCTGCAGGCGTTCGGCAACATCTACACGCGCATCAACAATCCGACGCAGGCGGTGCTGGAAGAGCGCGTCGCGGCCCTTGAAGGCGGCACTGCAGCGCTTGCCGTCGCTTCGGGTCATGCCGCGCAGGTCGTGGCATTCCACACGCTGCTTTCGCCGGGCGACGAGTTCATCGCGGCGCGGCAGCTCTACGGCGGCTCGATCAACCAGTTCAGCCACTCGTTCAAGAGTTTCGGCTGGAACGTGAAATGGGCGGACATCGACGACATCTCAACGTTTGAAAAAGCGGTCTCACCGAAAACCAAGGCGATCTTCATCGAATCGATCGCCAACCCGGGCGGTGTGATCACCGACATCGCCGGCATCGCGAATGTCGCCAAGCGGGCAGGGGTTCCGCTGATCGTCGACAACACGCTGGCAACGCCGTACCTCGTGAAGCCGTTCGAGCATGGCGCCGACATCGTCGTCCATTCGCTGACGAAGTTCCTTGGCGGCCACGGCAACTCGATCGGCGGCATCATCGTCGATGGCGGTACCTTCAACTGGACCGCGCAAAAGGGGCGTTTCCCGCTGCTCTCGGAGAAGCGGCCAGAATACAACGGCATCGTCATCGGGGAGACGTTCGGCAATTTTGCGTTCGCCATCGCGGCGCGCGTGCTCGGTCTCCGCGATCTCGGGCCGGCGATTTCGCCCTTCAACGCATTCCTCATTCTGACCGGCATCGAGACACTGCCGCTCCGCATCCAGACCCATTCCGACAACGCGAAGGCGGTCGCCGAGTATCTCGCGGGCCACGAGAAGGTGACGTGGGTGAGCTACGCCGGCCTGCCCGGCGACCGCTACCATCAGCTCGCCTTGAAATATTCACCGAAGGGCGCCGGCGCGGTGCTGACGTTCGGCGTCGAGGGCGGTGACGAGGCGGGGAAGAAGCTCGTCTCCTCGGTGAAACTGTTCTCCCATCTCGCCAATGTTGGCGACACGCGAAGCCTGATCATCCACCCGTCATCGACGACCCACAGCCAGCTCACGGTCGATCAACGGAAGGCCGCAGGGGCGGGTCCTGACGTTGTGCGCCTTTCCGTCGGTATCGAGGATGTCGCCGATATCATCGCCGACCTCGATCAGGCGCTGGCGAAGGTCTAGACCGATGCGCATCGGTCTCGTCTCTGCTCTGCTTTTCGGTGCGGCTCTTACGTTCGCTCCCTTGGCGTTCGCAGATCCAGACAGCGCGCATCCATGGGATGCTTCGTGGGCCGGCGGGTGGGAAGGCGGCGGCGACGGCGTTCAACTCATCGTCGCCGGCAACGAAGTTATCGGCTTTTTCTATCACGGCGACTACCTTGAAGTGACGCAGACTACGGCGCTCGCTGCAGACGGGTCGCTGTCGTTCGCGTGGGCGAACGGCAAGGCGACGCTCCGCGTCACCGGCGGGGAGCGCGCGATCACGATCAGCGAGAACGGCGCCGACGATAAAGTCATCAAGCTTCAGCCGAGCTAGCCGAATCGCTGCGGCAACCTTCAATGGGTGTGACCTCGCTCACACCCATGCGCCTTTTCGCTGCCCAAATGGTGGTCCAATAGTCAGGTGAGGGTCGGGCGAACCCGGGGCACAAGGGAAAATCCATGTTTGGTCTCACGCGCGTATTGGCGTCCGCGACGATTGTTGCGTTGAGCGCAACCGCTACGTTCGCGGCCAGCTGTCAGAAGGAGCCGACGTTCGAGGCATGGCTCGATGGTGTCAGGAAAGAGTCGCTCGCCGATGGGGTCTCGCAGCGCGCGATCAGCTCGGCGCTGGCCGGCATCAGCTTCGATCCGGCGATCGTCAAGAAGGATCGCGCTCAAGGCGTCTTCACCCAGGATTTTCTGCAGTTTTCCGATCGGATGGTCGCGGGCTACAGGCTGACGCAGGGCAAGGCCAACATCCAGAAGATGAAAGGCGCGTTCGCCAAGATCGAGAGCGAGTTCGGTGTGCCGGCGCCGGTGCTCACCGCATTCTGGGGACTGGAGACGGACTTCGGCGCCTTCAACGGCGACGGGCCGACGCTGACGTCGCTGGCGACGCTGGCTTACGATTGCCGGCGGCCTGCTCTCTTCCGGCGGCAACTGCTGGCGGCAATCAAGATCATCGATCGCGGCGACCTTTCTGCTGCGGAGATGCGCGGGCCGTGGGCGGGTGAACTCGGGCAAGTTCAGTTTTTGGCCGAGCACTACCTGAACTTTGGCGTGGACGAGGACGGAGACGGGCGCGTCAATTTGTTGAAGAGCTCGGCGGACGCGCTGGCGTCGGCCGCGAACTACATCAAGAGCCTCGGCTGGCAGCGCGGCGAACCGTTGCTGCAGGAAGTGCGCGTGCCGAAGTCGCTGCCGTGGGACCAAGCCGACCTGACGATCAAGTTGCCGCTGTCGCAATGGTCAGCATGGGGCGTGACCCTCGCTAACGGTAAACCGCTGCCGGCGAACGGCCCAGATGCGTCGCTGCATCTGCCGATGGGGAGGAACGGGCCGGGGTTCCTCGCCTATCATAACTTCGACGTCTATCTCGAGTGGAACAACTCGCTCGTCTATTCGACTACGGCCGCCTATTTCGCAACGCGGCTGGCCGGCGCCGGAGTAGTCGGACGTGGCTCCGGCGTTGATCTCCTCAGCGTCGCCGACGTGAAGGAGGTGCAGAAGCTGCTCGCCGCCAAGGGCTACGAGGTCGGGAAGATCGACGGCATCATCGGAGCATCAACACGCGCCGCCGTGAAGGCGGAGCAGATCAAGTACGGCCTGCCGGCGGACTCGTACCCGTCCGCCGAGCTGCTGGCGAAGCTTCGCGGAGGCTAGGCCTTCACGCGGACGTAGCTTCCGGGCGCGGCTTCGATCGGCTTGATCTTGCCGCCGCCGATGGTTCGTGCCTTGACCCGTGTATCGTCGATCGCCTCGATCCATTTTTGCCAG
>JAYTZZ010000109.1:0-10236 GCA_043741595.1 Hyphomicrobiales bacterium
GGGTAGAAACTGCATGGCGAAATGGACGCCGTCGAGCTCGCGGCCGGGGATCGGTAGGTCGCGCGGCTGCTCGGCGCCTCCCGCGAGCGCTAACGCGTCGTGGCGCTCCAATAGCTCAGCGATATCGAGTTCGATGCCGACATGGACGTTGCAATGGAAGGTCACGCCTTCGGCTTCCATCTGAACGACGCGCCGCTCGATGTGGCGCTTCTCCATCTTGAAGTCGGGAATGCCGTAGCGCAGCAGGCCGCCCGGAAACGCGTTCTTCTCATAGAGGTGGACGTCGTGGCCGGCGCGGGCGAGCTGCTGCGCGCAAGCCAACCCCGCTGGGCCTGAACCCACGATCGCCACCGACTTGCCCGTCTTCCGTGGCGGCAATTCCGGCTTGATCCAGCCCTCGGCCCAACCGCGATCGACGATGGCGCACTCGATCGTCTTGATGGTCACCGGGTTGTCGGTGATGTTCAGCGTGCACGACGCTTCGCAGGGTGCCGGGCAGATGCGGCCGGTGAACTCAGGGAAGTTGTTGGTCGAGTGCAGGTTGACCAGCGCTCGCTGCCAGTCGCCGTGATAGACGAGGTCGTTCCAGTCGGGGATCTGGTTGTTCACCGGACAGCCGGTGTGACAATACGGAATGCCGCAGTCCATGCAGCGTGCCGCCTGCTCGCGGTTCGCCTCTTCCGAAAGCGGAATAGTGAACTCGCGGTAGTGGCGAACGCGATCGGCCGCGGGCGCGTACTTGCGCTCGCGACGATCGATCTCGAGAAACCCGGTTACCTTGCCCATCAGGACTACTCGCCGGCCAGACGCATCGGCACGGCTTGTTCCTGAGCCTTCATTTCCGCGAGCGCGCGCCGGTACTCGACCGGCATGACCTTCTTGAACTTGGGCAGGTACTCATTCCAGTTGTCGAGAATTGTGCGCGCGCGCTTCGATGCGGTAAAGCGTGCGTGCCGCGCAATGAGTTGGTGAAGTCGCGCGTCGTCGTTGCTGGTCATGTCGGTGAGGACGTCGACCAGACCCTTGTATTCGATGTCGCCGCCGTGGTGTTGCAGGCGCTCCAGCAGCTCGTCCTCTTCGAGAACGGGCTCCAGCTCCACCATGGACATGTTGCAGCGCGAGGCGAACGTATCGTCCTCATCCAGCACGTAGGCGATGCCGCCCGACATGCCGGCGGCGAAGTTACGCCCCGTACGGCCGAGAACGATGACGACGCCGCCGGTCATGTACTCGCAGCAATGGTCGCCGGCGCCCTCGACGACGGCGATGGCGCCGGAGTTGCGGACGGCGAAGCGCTCGCCGGCAACGCCACGGAAATAGGCCTGACCGGCGATAGCCCCATAGAGCACTGTGTTGCCGACGATGATCGACTCTTCCGGCACGATGCCGGAATCGGCGGGTGGGCGTATGGCGATGCGGCCGCCGGAAAGGCCCTTGCCGACGTAGTCGTTGGCCTGGCCGACGAGCTCCATGGAGACGCCTGCCGCCAGCCACGCGCCGAAGCTCTGGCCGCCCGTGCCGGTGAGGCTGATGGCGATCGTGTCGTCAGGCAGGCCTACGTGACCGTAGCGCTTGGCGATCTCGCCGGAGAGCATGGCGCCTGCGGAACGGTCGGTGTTGCGGATGACACCGGTGATGTGCACCGGCTTCCGGCCGTCGAGCGCCGTCTTCGCCTCGGCGATGAACCGCCGGTCGAGGATGTCGTGACTGGGGTGGTTCTGCGTCTCGGTGTGGGCGATGGCGACACCTTCCGGCGCGTGTGGCTTGTGGAAGAGACGGCCGAAGTCGAGGCCCTTCGCCTTCCAATGGTTGACGACATCGCTCCGGTCGAGCATTTGCATCTGCCCAACCATTTCTTCGAACGTGCGATAGCCGAGCGCGGCCATCATCTCGCGCACTTCCTCGGCGACGAAGAAGAGATAGTTGATGACATGCTCGGGCTTGCCGGTGAAGCGCTTGCGCAGCACCGGGTCCTGTGTGGCGACGCCCACAGGGCAGGTGTTCAAGTGGCACTTCCGCATCATGATGCAGCCGGCGGCGATGAGCGGCGCGGTGGCCAGGCCGAATTCGTCGGCGCCGAGGAGGGCACCCACCACCACGTCGCGACCGGTGCGAATACCGCCGTCGACCTGCACGGCGATGCGTCCGCGGAGCCGATTGCGGACCAGCGTCTGGTGGGTCTCGGAAAGGCCGATCTCCCAAGGGGAGCCGGCGTGCTTGATCGAGGTCAGCGGCGAGGCGCCGGTCCCGCCTTCGTAGCCGGCGATGGTGACGTGATCGGCGCGCGCCTTGGCGACACCGGCAGCGACCGTGCCGACGCCGACTTCGGAGACGAGCTTGACCGAGACCTGACCGGTCGGGTTCACGTTCTTCAGGTCGAAGATGAGTTGCGCCAGATCCTCGATCGAATAGATGTCGTGGTGCGGCGGCGGAGAGATCAGTCCGACGCCCGGCGTCGAATGGCGGACGCGAGCAATGGTTGCGTCGACCTTGTGGCCAGGCAATTGGCCGCCTTCGCCGGGCTTCGCACCCTGCGCCATCTTGATCTGCATCATGTCCGAGTTGACGAGGTACTCGGTGGTCGCGCCGAAGCGGCCGGAGGCGACCTGCTTGATCGCCGAGCGCATCGAGTCGCCGTTCGGCAGCGGCTTGTAGCGGTCGGATTCCTCACCGCCTTCGCCGGTGTTCGACTTGCCGCCGATGCGGTTCATGGCGATCGCCAGCGTCGTGTGGGCCTCGCGACTGATCGACCCATAGGACATAGCGCCGGTGGAGAAGCGCTTGACGATATCTTTCGCCGGCTCGACTGCGTCGAGCGGCACACCCGCGCGGCCGTCCTCCTCCGCCGTCTTGATGCGGAAGAGGGAGCGAATCGTCAGGTACTTGTCTTCGCTGTCGTTTACGAGGCGCGAGAACTCGCGGTACTTGTCCTGCGCGTTGCCGCGGGCGGCGTGTTGGAGGGCCGTGACGGTCTCCGAACGCCAGACGTGCGCTTCGCCCCTGAGGCGGAACTGATAGTCGCCGCCGACTTCGAGCGAGTCTTCCAGCACCGGCGAATGGCCGAAGGCGTCGCGGTGACGGCGGCGGGTCTCCTCCGCGATCTCGGCGAGGCCGGCGCCTTCGATGGTGGTCGCCGTTCCGGTGAAGTAGCGCTTCACGAACGCGGTGGAGAGACCAACAGCGTCGAAAATCTGCGCGCCGCAATAGGACTGGTAGGTCGAGATGCCCATCTTGGACATGACCTTGAGGATGCCCTTGTCGATCGACTTGATGTAGCGATAGACCACCTCATCGGCGTCGACTTCGCCGGGCAGGTCGCGCTGCATCTCGGTCAGCGTCTCGAAGGCGAGATACGGGTTGATCGCCTCGGCGCCGTAGCCGGCGAGCACCGCGAAATGATGGATTTCGCGAGCATCGCCGGTCTCGACGACGAGACCTACGGAGGTCCGGAGGCCCTTGCGGATCAGGTGATGGTGGACGCCCGCCGTCGCCAGCAGCGAAGGGATCGGAATCCGGTCAGGCCCGACCATGCGGTCGGAGAGGATGATGATGTTGATGCCATCGCCGACAGCCTTCTCGGCGGCCGCGCACAGATTCTCCAGCGCCGGCGCCATGCCTTCGGCGCCTTCGCCAACCGGATAAGTGATGTCGAGCGTCTTCGACTGGAACGGGTTGTCGTCCATATCGCCGATCGCCCGAATCTTCTCCAGATCCTCGTTGGCGAGGATCGGCTGGCGTACTTCGAGGCGCTTGCGCTTGCCCGCGCCGGTCTGGTCGAGCAGGTTCGGCCGCGGGCCGATAAACGAGACGAGGCTCATCACCAACTCCTCGCGGATCGGGTCGATCGGCGGGTTGGTGACCTGCGCGAAGTTCTGCTTGAAATACGTGTAGAGCAGCTTCGACTTGTCGGAGAGGGCTGAGATCGGAGCGTCGTTGCCCATTGAGCCAACGGCTTCCTGGCCTGTCGTCGCCATCGGCGTCATCAGGAGCTTCAGGTCCTCGACCGTGTAGCCGAACGCCTGCTGGCGGTCGAGCAGACTGACATCGCTTCTGGTCGGATGCGCCTCGACCTCCGGCAAATCCTCAAGCACGATCTGTGTGCGTGCCAGCCACTTCTGATACGGGTGCGCCTTGGCGAGGCTCGCCTTGATCTCGTCGTCACCGACGATGCGGCCTTCCTTCAGGTCGATGAGCAGCATCTTGCCCGGCTGCAGGCGCCACTTGGTGAGGATGCGCGACTCCTCCACCGGCAACACTCCGGCTTCGGAGGCCATGATGACCTCGTCGTCGGCGGTGACCATGTAGCGGGCAGGGCGGAGGCCGTTGCGGTCGAGCGTAGCGCCGATCTGCTTGCCGTCGCAGAAAGCAATCGCTGCCGGGCCGTCCCACGGCTCCATAATGGCCGCGTGATACTCGTAGAAAGCGCGCCGCTCCTCGTCCATCAGCGGGTTGCCTGCCCACGCTTCGGGGATCAGCATCATCGCGGCATGCGGCAGTGAATAGCCGCCGCGCACGAGGAACTCGAGCGCGTTGTCGAAGCAGGCTGTGTCGGACTGGCCTTCGTACGAGATCGGCCAGAGCTTCGAGATGTCGTCGCCGAAGAGGGGCGACGTAACGCTCGCTTGCCGCGCGGCCATCCAGTTGACGTTGCCGCGCACGGTGTTGATCTCGCCGTTGTGGCAGACGAACCGGTAGGGGTGCGCCAGCCGCCAGGACGGGAAGGTGTTGGTCGAGAAGCGCTGGTGGACGAGTGCCAAAGCCGACTCAAAGCGCGGGTCGTGCAGGTCGCGGTAGTACGCGCCCAACTGGAAGGCCAGGAACATGCCCTTGTAGACGACTGTCCGGCACGACATCGAGACGATGTAAAAATCGTTCTGCAGGCCGGAGTATTTCTCGAAGATGCGCGCTGAAATGACCTTGCGGAGGATGTAGAGCTTGCGCTCGAACGCCTCTTCGTCGGCGACGTTGGTACCTTGGCCGATGAATACCTGACGGTGGTGCGGCTCCGTGACAGCAATCTCCGGCGCCGTGGACAGGCAGGAGTTGTCGACCGGTACGTCACGCCAGCCGAGCAGTGTCTGCCCTTCTTCGGCGACGACGTCGGCGACGAGCGTCTCCATCTCGGCGCGCATCACCGCGTCCTGCGGCATGAAAATGTAGCCGACGGCGTAGTGGCCGGGCTCTGGCAATGCGAAGCTGAGGCGTTTCGCTTCGTCGGTGAAGAATCTGTGCGGGATCTGCACCAGCAGTCCGGCACCGTCACCCATGAGCGGGTCGGCGCCGGTAGCGCCGCGATGCTCGAGGTTCTCGAGAATCTTCAGTCCGTCCTCGATGATGCGATGGGACTTTGTGTTCTTCAGGCTGACGATGAAGCCGACGCCGCAAGAGTCCTTTTCGTGCAACGGGTCGTAGAGCCCTTCGGCAACGTTCGGGCGCACGGCAGCGCGTTTGGCCGTCGGAGCACTCGCTCCACCGGTCAGCAACGCACCGTCCTTCCGCGCCGTTTCCATCGTCACCCTCGTCGCCAATAAGAGTTTCGAGCGGCCGCTCTTCGCGGCTTTGCCCACTTCCTCCCGCAATCCGCCGCGTCGAACCGGGTGCTGCCACCCCCTCGCGCCATCCCCTGCGGTTCTTCAATTGGACAGTAGTCCTGTCCTATTCAGTCCTCTATGACATATTCTAAACGGCTGGGCAACTGATGTCGGCATCTTCTTGCCGGGCGGGTCGCCCAAATGGTGATTCAGCGAAGTCCGACTCACGCTGGACGCAATAAAATTACGCGCTTTCGAGGCGGCTTCGTGACGCCTTGCGCCGCCGGAACAAGCTCTTCACAACAGCCGCCATGATTTTCGCAAGCGACAACTGGTCGGGCGCCTCCGATCGCATAGTCACCGCCCTCGCCGAAGCAGCTCGAAAGGGCGGCCCAGCTTACGGGAACGACGACCTGACCAAGGCCGTCGAACGCCGGCTGGCGGAAATCTTCGAGCACGACGTCGCGGTGTTCCTGGTTGCGAGCGGCACAGCCGCGAACGCGCTGGCGCTTTCCGCCTACGCGCGCCCGGGCGGCGTGATTTTTTGCCACCGGGAGGCGCACATAAACGTCGATGAAGCCGGTGCGTCGGAATTTTTCGGCGGCGGAGCGAAGGTCGTCGGTCTCGACGCGGCGGGAGGCAAGCTGGCGCCGGAAACGCTCGCCGAAGGGCTCGCGAAATTTCCCGAAGGCGCTGTCCACCACGGCAGGCCGATCGCCGTCAGCGTCACGCAGATCACCGAACTTGGCATGGCCTACACACCGGCAGAAGTAGCGACTCTGGCGAAGGTCGCAAAGGGGCGGGGCGCTGTCGTCCACATGGACGGCGCGCGGTTTGCCAACGCGATCGCCGGGCAGAATGGTTCACCGGCCGACATGACCTGGCGCGCGGGCGTCGATGTGCTCTCGCTAGGCGGAACGAAGAATGGCTGCATTGCTGCCGAGGCGGTCGTCTTCTTCGATCCTGCCCATGCCCGCGACGTCGGCTTCGCCCGTCAGCGGGCGGGGCAATGCTTCTCCAAAAACTGGTTCATCGCCGCCCAGCTCGATGCCTATCTCGATGACAGCCATTGGCTCGACCTTGCCCGCCACGCCAATACGATGGCGACGCGGCTGGCCTCGGCGCTAGCGAAATCGGGGAGGGCGCGCCTAGCGTTCGAGCCCGGCGGCAACGAAGTCTTCGCCATTATTGAGAAGGGCCTCGATGCGCGCCTTCGCGCAGCTGGTGCCGTCTATCATCCGTGGACGACTGACAGTTTGCCCATCGCCGAGCGGCCGGGTCCGGGCGAGGTCATCATACGCCTGGTGACGAGTTGGCAGACGACGGCGAACGAGGTCGACCGATTCACAGAGACTCTTTCGGCGTAAACAACAAAGGGCGCCCCGATGGGACGCCCTTCGCTTCTCTCAGGTCACGGTTGCCCGTGGGAGGTCAGGCAGCAACCTGATCGAGTTGTTTGGCTTTTACCTTGCCGTTGCCGATCGTGATGGTACGGGGCTTCATCGCTTCCGGAATCTCGCGGACGAGGTCGACGTGGAGGAGACCGTTCTCAAGCGTGGCTCCCTTCACCTCGACATGGTCGGCAAGCTGGAAGCGGCGCTCGAAAGTGCGTGCGCCGATGCCGCGGTACAGGAATTCGGATTCCTTCGCCGTCGTCTCGGTCTTCTTCTCGCCCTTCACGGACAGCGTGTTTTCCTTTGCCTCAATGGCGAGCTCGTTCTCGGCGAAGCCGGCCACCGCCATTGTGACGCGGTAGGTGTTCTCGCCGGTGCGCTCGATGTTGTAAGGCGGATAGGTTTGAGCCTCGCTGCCGACGTTCGAATCGAGCAGGCTGAAGAGGCGGTCAAAGCCAACGGTGGACCGATAGAACGGGCTAAGATCGAAAGTACGCATGGGGTTAGTCCTCCTGGAAGCGACTGTTGCGGATGGAACCGTGCCAACCCGCCGATTGGCCGGGCTAATGGCTGGTTCCGCGGGCCCCTTTGGGCACCCGCAAACCCTAGATGGTCATGGGCAAATCCCTGTTCAAGGGCGGTCGCGGCGGCGAGAATTCCAGACCTGAATTGAAGATGAACGGGCCTTTCGGCAGTCGTTCAGATGCGTCCGGTCAATATCCGCGTGCTCGAAGGGCTGGGGCTCCAACCCCTCCAATTCCAGCACGCAGACCGGTACCTTCCCGCCCCCCTCGGGTACCGGATCTGACAACCGGCGGCGTCTTCGGACGTCGCCGGATTTGTTTTGGCGGGCGTTCTTGAGCGCGGCACCTCGCTCGTCTAATCAATCGTCCCATGGAACTTCTCGCCATCGACGGTAATCCCGTCCCCGACGGCGCCGTCGTCGGGGCGGTGGTCGCGGCAGATGGCGTACGCGTGCGGTTCGCCCGCTGGCGGACAACGGTGCGTCGGTCGCAGGGCACCGTCTGTATCCTTCAAGGACGTGGCGAGGCGATCGAGAAATATTTCGAGACGATCGGCAGTCTCAGGGAACGCGGTTTCGCCGTTGCGACGTTCGACTGGCGCGGGCAGGGCGGGTCGGAACGACGCCTCCGCGACCCGATGAAGGCGCATGTCGACAGCTTCGCCGAGTACGATCGCGACCTGGAAGCATTCGTGCAGCAGGTGGTCCTGCCGGATTGCCTGTCGCCATATTACGCGCTTGGCCATGCGGCCGGAGGGCTCATCGCGTTGCGTGCCGCTGCCGAGGGCCACTCGCGCTTCGCGCGCATGGTGCTCTCGGCGCCGTTGATCGACTCCGGCCCCACGCGGTCGGTCGGGTCGCGGTTGGCAGCAATGATGACTGCGATCGGCCTCGGCGAAGTAAAAGCGCCCGGCGAGGCGGCCGAGACGATCATCAACATTCCGTTCGAGGGAAACCGCCTCACCGGCGATCCAGCCCGTTTCGCGTTGAGCAAGAAGCTCGCGATAGAGCTGCCCCAGCTCTTCGTCGGCGGCCCGACTTACGGCTGGCTTTATGCGACTTCCCGAGCCATGCGTGAAGCGCGGGAGCCATCCTTCGCCGCGGGTATCCGGGTCCCGACGCTATTCGTCATCGGTGCGCTCGACCGCGTCGTGTCGGTGAGAGCGGTTGAGCGTCTGGCGTCGGAGATGCGTTCGGGGGGGCAGGTCGTCATCGCCGGGGCGGAGCACGAACTCTTCATGGAGCGCGACAGGATCCGCGAACAATTGCTCGCTGCGTTCGACGCATTCGTTCCCGGGTCTTAGTGATTGCCCGCGACAACGCACGCAAGGACGTCAGCCCGCGAGTTTCGCCAACACTAGATCGTGCAGGTGCGGATCGCCGCTTGCGACCACGCGGCCGCCGTTGGCCGCCGATCCGCCTTCCCAGTTGGTGACCTGCCCGCCTGCGCCTTCGATGATCGGGATCAGCGCGACGATGTCGTAAGTATGTAAGCCCGCTTCGATCACCACATCGGCATGCCCTGCCGCGACCATGCAGTAGGCGTAACAGTCGCAGCCGTAGCGGGGGAGGCGCACCGCCTTCTCGACCCGGTCGTAGGCAGTGCGTTCGGCGCCGACGAAGAGCGCCGGCGTGGTGGTGAAGAGCGAAGCCTGGTCGAGCAATGGACAGACCCTCGTCCGCATGGGCGCGCTGCCACCCGGCCCGGTGTACCAGGCGCGTTTGCCATCGCCGGCAAAACGCTCGCCGGTGAACGGCTGCGCCATCATGCCGAGGATTGGCTTGCCGCGTTGAGTCAATCCGATCAGCGTTCCCCACACCGGCAGGCCGGTTATGAACGCACGCGTGCCGTCGATGGGGTCGAGTACCCAGACGAACTCGGCGTCGGCGCGATCGGTGCCGAACTCTTCACCGTCGATGCCGTGATCCGGATATTCGACGTTGATGAGCTGACGCATCGCCCGCTCGGCCGAACGGTCGGCGACGGTCACCGGATCGAAGAGTTTGCTTCCCTTGTTGTCTACGGAAGCTGCTGTCCGGAAATGAGGCATGATCGAATCGGAGGCAGCGGTCGCGAGGCGGTCCAGGAAGGCCGGAAGGGAGGCGAGGTCCGTCATTTTGGCGATGTGTCACCGACACGCAACACCATCTTGTTGCCCAGAAAGCCACGTAGCCCCTTGATTTTGCGGGCCAAATTGATCGTTTTCCCCCGCGTCATTCTGTCCACTGCGAACCCCATCGAGCCTCTTGATTTTGTGCAGTGCATTGTCAGATTATTGCAGTGCGGCAGTGATGCCGTATGCCCTCCTTGGGCGTTTCCTCCCTAGACTTAGGCCGTTCGCCCCCGCGAGCGGCCTTTTTTTCTGGAATTCTGGACGGACTTACTCCGCCGCTTCCCGCCGTGACAGGAAGCCATCGTCGAAAGCGTCCATCAACGCCTCGACAAGGCGGACAAGATCAGCCTTCAACCGGTCAAAACGCGGGACCTTCGCGAGCGTGCGCTCGTCCATGTAGAGATGTCGGTTGAACTCGATCTGCACCGCATGAAGGCCGCGCGCCGGCTGGCCGTAGTGCTCGGTGATGAACCCGCCAGCGTAGGGCTTGTTGCGGCTGACGGAATAGCCGAGGCCCGAAAGCACGCCCGCGGCCAGGTCGGTCAGCTCGGTCGAGCAACTCGTCCCGTAGCGATCCCCGAGTACGATATCCGGGCGCAAGCGTCCGTGCATGCCGCGGACCGTCGAGGGCATCGAATGGCAATCGATGAGGACTGCAACACCGAAAGCCGCAC
>JAYTZZ010000110.1:0-4413 GCA_043741595.1 Hyphomicrobiales bacterium
AATCGCCACCCACGAACGGGCGACGCCCTCGCTGGTTTATCGCTCGCTGCTGCGCAGCCTGAACGAAGGCCTCATCCAACCCGGGGCGAAACTGCCTAACGAACGCGACATCGCGCGCCAACTGAAGACGAGCCGGACGGCCGTGCGCGCGGCTCTGTCCATGATGGAACGGCAAGGGCTGATCCGCCGGCGTGTCGGCAGCGGGACGTTCGTCACCGAAGATGCGGAGCAGGTTTTCGAAAAGATGGACCAGACGAGCGCGGCACAGCACAACGACGTGCCGAGCTTCACAGAAATCGTGGAAGGCCGTCTCCTGTTCGAGCCGGCGATGATGCAGATCGTCGTCAACCGAGTCGAGCCGGGCGAGATCGACCAGATGCGTGCGACGCTTGAGCACATCCTCAACGCGCCGACCTGGCGCGAGTTCAAGGAGCGCATCTACTCGCTGCACCAGCTGATGTTCGCGGCTACGAAGAACAAGTTCCTGATCCAGATCATGGACAACATCATCGCGGACCGCCGCGCGGTGGTCTTTGACGGCAAGGACACCGACAACCCGGCTCCCCTGCCGGTGCGCCAGCAGACGCACAAGGAGCTGGCGGCAATCGTCGATGCGATCGCTCACCGAAAGCCGAAGCGCGCGCAGGAACTGACCAGCGATCATCTCATGCGCATGCTCGCGACGATCAACATCTGGCAGTAGCGGCACCACCGGTGCTCGGCGTGTCTCGTGTGCTACCTAGACTGACAACCGACTTTTTCGGACCGTCAATTGACTTTTCTTTATCTGAAAAGCAGCTTTCCGGCGCCCAGTCGCTCGCAAGCGCTGCTTACAGTCCAATCATGCCCTCGAGCGAAGTGCAGCGGCGGGGCTACACGATCAGCCGGTAGGCGGGAATCGTCAGGAAGGGCGACAGCGTGTCGGCCGTGGACATCTTACGGAAGAGGTCGACGGCTTCGGGGAAGCGCCCCTCATCATGGGCCTTCTCGCCGATCTCACCCCGCACCCGCTCAAGCTCCTCGTGCAGACACTTGGCGAACAGCTCCTTCGTGACCTTCTCGCCATTATCGAGGGTCGCGCCGAAGTGAAGCTGCTGCCAGATCTGCGAGCGACTGATCTCGGCGGTAGCGGCGTCCTCCATCAGATTGTAGAGCGGCACGGCACCGCGCCCGCGTAGCCACGCCTCGATATACTGCACGCCGACGCGGATGTTCTCGCGGAGACCCGCTTCCGTGCGTGTGCCATCGTGGACCTCCAGCATCTCCTTCTGTCCGGCGGTCACATCTTCGCGGAGTTTGCCGAGCTGGTTCGGCGACGGCATGAACTTGTCGAAGATTTCGTTCGCGACCGGCACAAGATCCGGATGTGCGACCCATGTGCCATCGTGGCCGGCCTTCGCCTCGCGTTCCTTGTCGGCGCGGACTTTGGCGAACGCGGCTTCGTTCACCGCCGCGTTCTTGCGATCCGGAATCTGCGCCGCCATGCCGCCCATGGCGAAGGCGCCACGGCGGTGGCACGTCTTGATGAGAAGCTCGGAATAGGCCTTCAGGAAGGCCTTGCCCATGCCCACCTGGCCGCGATCCGGCAGCAGGAACTCCGGCTTGGCGCGGAGCGTCTTGATGAACGAGAAGACGTAGTCCCAGCGGCCGCAGTTCAGCCCCGCCATGTGGTCGCGGAGCTCGTAGATGATCTCGTCCATCTCGAAGGCAGCGGGCAGCGTCTCGATGAGGACCGTCGCCTTGATGGTGCCGTTCGGGATGCCGAGTTCCTTCTGCGCGTGGACGAACACCTCGTTCCACAGGCGCGCCTCGAGGTGGCTCTCCATCTTGGGGAGGTAGAAATACGGACCGCTGCCGGCGGCGAGAGCCGCCTTGGCGTTCGTCCAGAAATACAGGCCGAAGTCGAAGAGCGAACCGGACATCGGCTGGCCATCGACGACAAGATGCTCCTCCGGCAGATGCCAGCCGCGCGGGCGCACCATGAGGACGGCGGGCTTGGCCGACAGTTTGTAGGCCTTGCCGGTCGAGGGCTCGGTGAAGTCGATCCTCCCCCCCCAGCGATCCTTGAGGTTGATCTGGCCTTCGATGAGGTTGTCCCACGTCGGCGAGGTGGCGTCCTCGAAGTCCGCCATGAACACCTTCGCGCCGGAGTTCAGCGCGTTGATGATCATCTTGCGATCGACGGGCCCGGTGATCTCGACGCGCCGGTCGAGCAGGTCGGCGGGAATTGGCGCGACTTTCCAGTCGCGATCGCGGACGTCTTTTGTTTCGGCGAGGAAGTTCGGCAATTCGCCGGCGTCGAAGCGCGCCTGACGCTCATCGCGGCGGACAAGCAGACGGAGCCGCGACGGATTGAACTTGCGGTGCAGGCCGGCGAGGAACGCCAGCGAGGCGTCGTTGAGGATTTCTTCGTAGCGAGGGCCCCACTCCCCTCGAATTTCGACACCCGGAACGTTTGTCTTGTGCTCTACGGCGGACATGCAAACTCTCTCGTTTTGTAGACCGGACTGCTGCTTTGTGGACGGTGGCGAACGTCAGCGAACGCTGCTGAGACCGGTGCTGGCGGAGAGGGTGGGATTCGAACCCACGGTACGCTTGCACGCACAACGGTTTTCGAGACCGTCCCAATCGACCACTCTGGCACCTCTCCGCAGGGTCGCGCCGTCGCCGGCGCGCGGACCATACACCAGCGTTCCCGCCGCGCAACAAGGCCGAAAACCGCCCTTTCCGCCACATTATTTACGACAAACGCAAAGTTACACAAAGGATTCTGCGGCGGCGCATGGTTTGTGCACGGCTCGCGTCATAATATCTGGCCGATCGCCAGTCCCGGCAGTGGAACCTTAACCCGGGGGTCGGGTTTCCTTGAGCTACGGATCGGCGGCCGGCGCGGCAGGAAAGTCCGCCGGCCGTTTTGTGCTTACCAGACGCCAGGAGAACACTATGGCCACGAACCCCGAAAAAGACCTCCAGAACGACATCGAGGCGATTCGCGCCGATATCGCCGCGCTGACCGACACCGTCGGCAAGCTCGCCTCAGAAGCCGTCAAGGCGCAGGCTGCGTTCGCCAAGGATGCGAGGAAGGCGGCAAAGGCCGCCGGCGTCGTTGGCGGAGAGATGTGGGAGGAAGCCCAGCAGCTCGGCGCCGACGGGGTCGATGCCGCCACCGACGCCGCGCAGGCCGGCATGGCCTCGCTCGAAAAACAGATCAAGCGCAATCCCGTCAACGCCGTCCTCATTGCTCTCGGCGTCGGCTTCCTCGTCGGTCTCGTTGGTCACAAGTAGCCGTCCATGCTCCGTTGGCTCATCTCGGCGATCGGCTTTGCTGCGCTGAAGGGCGAAGTGTCGGCCATGGTCCAGCGGGCGGCGCAACGCGCCGTGCTGATGATTATCGTGTTGCTGCTGTGGCTCGGCGCGTTCAGCTTCGCGCTCGCCGCGCTTGCCGTGTGGCTGTCGTCGGAGCTTGGCCCGATCGCGGCGTATGGCATTATCGCTGGCGGGTTTGCGGTAATCGGCATCGTCATCCAGGTCGGCCTCGCCATCAGCGCGCGCAACAGGAAGAAGGCGACCCTCAAGATGTCGATCCCCGGCTTCACCCCCAACGCGGACGGCACACAGACCCCTGACGTCGCCAACCTTGGCTCGATGGCGATCGTCGCGATCGCCGGCTTTCTTCTCGGCCGCCAGATCTTCCGCAAGTGAGCGAGAGCCACCCCGAGAAGAGCCTCGGCGGTGCTCATCACCAGACGCCGCATGACGCCCGCACCCACCTGGCTCTGTCGCCGGCCGTCAGCACGGCCATTGTCGGCACCTTCCTGATCCTGCTGGTCGGCGCGCTCTTCTACGGGCGCAGCTTCTTCTTGCCTCTCGTTCTGGCCGTGCTGGTCACGCTGACATTCGCGCCGGCGGTCCGCATTCTGGCGCGCCGCGGCATACCGGCCGTTGTCTCCGCCGTGATGCTGGTCGTCGTCCTCGGCGTCGGCGTCGGCACGGGGGCCGTGTTGTTGAGCCAGCCCGTATCGCAGATGGCCGCGCAGGCGCCGGCGCTGATAACCCAGGTGCGTGAGCGTTTCGCCTTCCTCCGCGAGCCCTTTGCAAGGCTTAATGAAACCGGCCGCCAGATCGAGTCGATCGCCAGCGGCGGCGATCAGGCAACGCAACCCGAGCGGGTCGTGGTTGCCCAATCGGGACTGCTTGCATGGGTGGCGGGCACCGCCGCCGACTTCGGCACGACGCTCGGCGCCATGCTGATCCTGTCGGTCTTCCTCCTTGCGTCGGGCGACACACTCCGGGTCAAGCTCATCCGCGTCTTCCCGAACCTCCGCGACAAGGTGCGGTCCCTGCGCGTGCTGCGCGACATCGAGAATGAAGTGTCGCGCTACCTGCTCATCATCACCGCCATCAACGCCGGCT
>JAYTZZ010000111.1:0-22103 GCA_043741595.1 Hyphomicrobiales bacterium
CCAAGGGGGAGGTGTAGGGACCGAGGCGCGCCAAGGATGGGCAGCGCATGCGAAACTAGTTCGTCTTGGTGAGTCTGTCGGCTCGCGGGGCGCCCCGAATGGCTACGACATTTGCCTCGTGCCGAAACTCACAAAATACGACTATGTCGATGGCGCACTGATCGCCCAGACATTTGAGTTTTCCGGAGCAAACAATGCCGGCGCGGTCATGACCGAGCGCTCATATGGCATCTGCACACCTTTGCTACGCAGCGCATCGGAATACAAAATCGAAACGTTACTGCGCCCTGATTTCAGCCATAAGACACTGTGCTGCTATTTGATTTTCGAGCCACCTCACGCCGATGGGAGTTGAGTCCGCGCCTATCATTCCGCTAGCGGCGACACACCATTGAGGCTCGCCGACTCCGAGACTGATCGCGTCGTGTTTAGCTTTCGCGGAGACCTGATACGCGACCTTGAGACGGGCGTTTCAAAGGCCACTAGCCGTCCGGCACGATTCAGCGGTATCGGCTACTGAGGGTAGAGTTATCCACAGGCCCCGCAGATTCTTCATTGACAGTGCCCCGGCGAACACGCTGCGCGGGCGTATAGTCATTTCTGTCAAGGTCGTTCCAGAACTCTTGAGGAGGGGGAGACTGAGATGAAAGCGGTCCATGAAGATCTGATCAGGCAGCGCGCCTACGAGATTTGGGACAGCCAAGGGCGCCCGCTTGGTTTCGAGAAACAGCATTGGGAGCGGGCCGAGAGGGAACTCCTCGACGCCGCGCCGGAAATCGAGGAGAGAGCCCAGGCTCAATCCACGACGACGAGCCCGAGCGCCGAGGACGGCGCAGACGCGGCTCACAGGCGCCCCGAACAGGGGATTCCCGCCAGACCCGGCGACCGGACTCAGGTGCGCGAGGCTCCGAGAGTCCGCTGACGGTCAGTCGGCTCTAGCTTCGTTGAATTGAACATGAGGGCATTCGCGGCGCGTTTGCGCCCCGAACTGCCAGGGTGAAGGAGTTTGCGTTTTCCGCGGTGGATGACGGGAAGCGTCGCCGCCGACAGAATTATTGATACGCGTGGCGCGCGGTGGGGACGGCCTCGACCGCGGGTTCAACCTCCGCGCCGGCCATCTTCTCGCAGATTGGACACTGTGGCTCGCCCGAGGCGAGCGCGCGTTCCGAATCTGCCTCGGAGCGGTACCAAGCCTCGAACTTGTGCGCTTCTTCGCAACGAACAACGTAACGAATCATGCTGGGGCCTCCCGACGGGTTGCGCCTTCTCATGATGGTGCGCGCCGGGTGTTAAGAATTCGGAAAGCGGGGGTTGGGGGGGATGGAGATTAGGTGGGCGGGCGCCTGAAAAACGGCATACCCCTCCCGGCTCTCGCTTGCGCTCAAGCGCTCTCCCTCCGGGAGAGGTGAGCGAGAGTCGGGGCGCTTCGCGAAGAGTCTTGCGCTGGATCCCGGATCACGCGATGCGCCTTTCGGCGCACGCGGTCCGGGAAAGCGGAGAGCGGGCAGTTCCCGTCTCTTTCGTCGTCGCCGGGCTTGACCCGGCGATCCATGCCGTGAAGTTCGAGTTCACGCTCCGCGTGGCGCGGTCACGGCGTGGATGGCCGCATCAAGTGCGGCCATGACGGTGGAGGGTGTGTGAGGCGGGCGTCAAACCCCGCCCACAGCTCCTGACCCCCTCCTTTATCCTCCCCCTTTCAGGGGGAGGTGGAGTTTTATCTTCCGATGCTGGGGCCCGATGGCGAGACGCGGAACGAACCCCTCCCCCTGAAAGGGGGAGGCTGGGAGGGGGTCGCGGTCATGGCGTGGATTGCCGGGTCAAGCCCGGCCATGACGGTAGAGGTTGTGGGCACGGCGGATCGTCAGAACCCTGACGGCGACCGCCGGCGTTCGCTACTTGTCGCCGGCGGCGCGGAAGGACTTGCGGACGCCCTTGGCGGTCGCGAACGCCTGCTTCGCCTCAGTGGGAGTGACGGCCACGGTGGTCGTCAGGTTGGACGTCCCGCCGGTGGCTCCCGCCACGATGAGGCCGGCCATCCAGGCGTGCTCGTCCTTGGCCTCGCCGATCAGCAAGAAATCATACCGGCCGAAGGTGAAATAATAGCCGAGCATCTTGGCCCCGACGCTGGCGAGCAGCTTCTTGGTGGCAACCGACCGGTCCTCCGGCGTGTCGAGCATGCCGGCCATGGCGTGCTGCGTGTAGTTGCCCTGCGTGATGAAGATCATGATGGGCTCCTCCCTTTTGTGGATGGGCCAGTGTAGTGCCGATCGCGCGGGGAAAGTAGCGTCGATAGCGGCGCTTCGCGCCCCACCCACCGCGCTGCGCGCGGTTCCCCCTCCCCGTTCCGGGGAGGGATGGAGTTCCACCTGAAGCAGCAGTTCGTGGAGGGCTTAGCCCAATCCCTTGCGGAGCGGGCTGGCGGGATAGACGCCCAAAATCCGTGTCTCGGTGGTGAAGAAGGCGAGCTCTTCAAGTGCGAGCTGCAGCGGGCGGTCGGAGGGGTGGCCGTCGACATCGGCGTAGAACTGCGTCGCGGTGAACTGGCCGTCCAATTGATAGGACTCCAGCTTTGTCATGTTGACGCCGTTGGTGGCGAAGCCGCCCATCGCCTTGTAGAGCGCGGCCGGCACGTTCCTGACGCGGAAAACAAAAGTCGTGACGACCGGGCCCTTGCCGGCTGGGGCGCGCTCATCCTTCTTCGACAGGACGATGAAGCGCGTGGTGTTGTGGGCCTCGTCCTCGACATCCTCCTTGAGGATCTCGAGGCTATAGATCTTCGCGGCGATGCGGGGCGCGAGCGCGGCGCGCGTCTTGTCGCCGAGTTCGGCGATCTCGCGGGCGGCGCCGGCGGTATCGCCTTCGACCACCGCCTTCCAGCCATGCTTGCGGATGATCTTGCGGCACTGTCCGAGCGCATGGATATGGCTGTGGACGGACTTGATGTCCTTCAGGGTCCCGCCCTTCACCGCCATCAACTGGAAATGAATGGGCAGGAAGTGCTCGCCGATGATGTGCAGCCCCGACGTCGGCAGCAGGTGATGGATATCGGCGACGCGGCCGGCGACGGAATTCTCGATCGGGATCATGGCGAGATCGGCCTCGCCCTTGTTCACCGCGGCGAAGCAATCCTCGAACGTCGGGCACGGGACGGCGATCGCCTTCGGCGCAACCTCCTGGATGGCGAGATGGGAATTGGCGCCCGCCTCGCCCTGGAACACGATCTTCTTGGGCATTTCCGTCGCTCCGACCTTTGCGGGGCGGGATTTAGCAGGGAACGGGGCTGGGGAGAAGGAACGTGACCCCCTCCCATCCTCCCCCTTTCAGGGGAGGGGTTCGTTCTGTGGTCAAACAATACGCTCTGGCGCCTCAGGTCAGCGCACCTCCCCCTGAAAGGGGGAGGATGGGAGGGGGGTCGAGTTGCTACGCCTTCGCCAGCAGCTCGCGGGCGCGGGCGAGGTCGGCGGGGGTGTCGACACCGAGCGGGACCTCATCGACGATGGCAGCGTCGATGCGCATGCCGCTTTCCAGCGCACGGAGCTGCTCCAGCTTCTCGCGGATCTCCAGCGGCGATGGCGGCATCGCGACGTAACGCTCCAGTGCGGCACGGCGATACGCGTAGAGGCCGATGTGGTGGTAGAGCGGGCCCTCACCCCACGGCGCCGGGCTCCTCGTGAAATAAAGAACGCGGAGAATGCCGGCGTCCTCCTCCACCAGATTCGCCGGGCTGCCGACGACCTTGACCACGTTCGGGTCGGTGCGCTCCTCATCGCGGGTGATGACGGCGCAAATGGTGCCGATATCGACCTCGGGCACGGCGAGCGGCGCCAGCGCGGCGCGCACGCTTGCCGGCGCGACGGTCGGGATGTCGCCCTGGAGGTTGACGACGATATCGGCGTCGGAGCCGATGAGGGTGAGCGCCTCGTGGATGCGGGCGGTGCCGTTGCGGTGCTCGGGGCGGGTCAGAATCGCCTCGCCGCCGGCAAGCTCAATCGCCCCGGCGATGGCGAGATCGTCGGTCGCCACGACGACGCGGCCGACATCGGCCTCGATGGCGCGGCGCCAGACATGGACGATCATCGGCAAGCCGGCGATTTCGGCCAGCGGCTTGCCCGGCAGGCGGCTCGCGGCCATGCGGGCGGGGATGATGACGATGGTTCCGGGCATCGGAAAAGGCTCTCAGCGACCACCCTCGAAGAGTGGCAAAAGGTCCCAATTCCCGCCGCTTATACGGGTTGCTTTAGAACGCGCAAAGACTGTACTTTTCGCGCCACGCGCCCGACTTCCGGGACGAAAAGCGATTCCCACGCGATCTGCCCGGTCAAAAATCGGGCGTCGGAGCCGAAGACCTCATGGACTCGTTCGAATTCAACAAGATCGCCGGAGCGGTGCTCGGCACGGCGCTCGGCGTGATGGGGCTGTCGATCGTCTCCGAGGTCATCTTCACTCCGGCGGAAGCCGAGAAGCCGGGCATGGCGGTGGAAGTCGCCGCTGCCGGCGGTGGCGAGACGGGCGGAGCCGCGGCGCCACCGGCCGTGCCGATCGCGGTGCGCCTGTCGAAGGCGGACGTGGCAGCCGGCGAAACATCGGCCGGCAAGTGCAAGCAGTGCCACACGCTCAACAAGGGCGAGCCGGCGAAGATCGGCCCGAATCTCTACGGCGTCGTCGGCGGGCCGCTCGGCCACATGGAAGGCTTCAAGTACTCCAAGGGCATGCTCGACAAGAAAGCCGAGGGCCTGACGTGGACCTTCGAGAACCTCGACCATTTCCTGTTCTCGCCGAAGGCATTCGTCCCGGGCACGGCCATGGGTTTCGCCGGCCTGAAGAAGGACGACGAGCGCACCAACGTGATCGCCTACCTCCGCACGCTGTCGGATGCGCCGGTGCCGCTGCCGACAGCCGAAGCTGCGCCAGCCCCGGCGGAAGCGCCAGCTGCTCCGGCAGATGCGCCCGCACCGCCCACGGAAGCGCCGGCGCCACCGCCACCCGCAGAGACGCCACCCGCAGAGACGCCGCCTGTCGAGCCGGCGCCGGCACCGTAGCCGGGCGTTTCCCGCCTTAAATTTTGGTCACAATCGCCGAATCTCGGCCAGAATGGCACTGAGGACCCGTGCCAGCACGCGCGGGCGCCCTTAGTATGCCAAGGAAGGACGGCACGCCCGACTGTGCCGGGTCTGGTTGGAGAGAGGCCGATGCAGAAGTTCCTGACCGTTTCGCTGGCGTTTGGATTGACGTTCGGCGCGGCCGCGTGGGCACAAGACGCCAAGCCCCTTCCCCCGCCCGGCGAATGGAGCCAGGGATCGAGCATCCTCGAAAGGCCGCGCTACCCTGACGGATTCCCGCATTTCAATTACGTCAACGCGGATGCACCGAAGGGCGGCGTCGTGCGCCTCTCGGGCGCGAGCCCGACGTTCGACACGCTGAACCCGATCCTGCCCAAGGGCGTGGCCGCCGACGGGCTCGGCCTCATCTACCAGCAGCTCTTCACCCCGGCGATGGACGAGTACGACATCGGCGGCGCGTATGGCGAGATCGCCGACGCGGTGCGGTTCCCCGCCGACTTCTCGTACGTCACCTACCGCATCAACCCGAATGCGAAGTGGCATGACGGAGAGCCGATCACCGCCGACGACGTGGTCTGGTCGTTCGACAAGACGGTCGAGCTCGACGAAAGCCGGCGCAATTACTACCGCCACGTCATCAAGGCGGAGAAGACGGCGCCGGACCAGGTGACCTTCACCTTCGACGAGGCGGGCAACCGGGAACTGCCGCACATCGTCGGCGAGATGCTCGTTCTGCCAAAGCACTGGTGGGAGGGCACCACTGCGAACGGCAAGCAACGCAACATCGGCGAAAGCACGCTCGAGCCGCCGCTCGGTTCCGGCGCCTACAAGGTCGGCCAGGTGCTGCCCGGCCGCTCGATCACTTACGAGCGCGTCCCCGATTTCTGGGCCGCCAATCTCAACACCGCGATCGGCACCAACAACTTCGACAAGGTGCGTTTCGAATATTTCCGCGACCTCAACGTCGAGTTCGAGGGCTTCAAGGCCGACCAGTTCGACTTCTGGGCGGAGAACGAATCGAAGCGCTGGAACACCGCGTACGATTTCCCGGCGATCAAGTATGGACGGGTGAAGAAGGAGACTGTCACGCTCGACCAGGTCTCCGGTGTCATGGTCGGCTTCGTGCCGAACCTCCGCCGCCCACTCTTTCAGGACGCGCGGGTGCGGAAGGCATTCAACCTCGTCTTCAATTTCGAGGAGCTGAACCGGACGGTCTTCTTCAACGCGTACGAACGCATCAACTCATTCTACTACGGACTGCCGCTGGCGGCGTCCGGCCTGCCCGAAGGACAGGAGCTTGAGATCCTCAACAGCGTGAAGGACCTGGTTCCGCCGGAAGTGTTCACGACACCCTACGTCAGCCCGGACAACGGCGACCCGCAGAAGGTGCGCCAGAACCTGATGAAGGCGATCACCCTCATGAAGGACGCCGGCTACACACTGCAAGGCAACAAGATGGTCGGCAAGGACGGCAAGCAGGTGGCCGTCGAACTGCTGCTCAACGGCCCGACGATCGAACGCGTCGCCATGCCCTACCAGCAATGGCTCGAGAAAATCGGCATCGCTCTCACCGTCCGCACTGTCGACTCCAGTCAGTTCGTGGAGCGCCTGCGCACACGCGACTTCGACATGATCTACACTGCGTGGGGGCAATCGAACTCGCCCGGGAACGAGCAGCTCGATCAATGGGGATCGGCGGCCGCGGACAAGGAGAATTCGCACAACTACGCCGGCATCAAGGACCCGGCGGTGGACAAGCTGGTCCAACGCATCATCCTTTCCAAGGATCGCGCCGAACAAGTCGCGGCCGTGAAGGCGCTCGACCGGGTGATGATGGCGAACCTCTACGTCATCCCGAGCTACACCTACCTGCCCGACCGCATCGCCTATTGGGACCGCTTCGGCCACCCGGATCCCTACCCGAAATTCGTGGTCGGTTTCCCGACGGTCTGGTGGTGGGACGCGGCCAAGGCGGCGAAGACGGGCGGCGGCGGCTGATGCGCGGCCGCTGGGGGAACGACCTGGGGCTCACACGACGAAACGCGCTCCAACTCGCCGGGGCCGCGGCGGCCGCAACAGCACTTCCGCCGTTTGCCTGGGCAGCCGGCAAGACCGGGCTCCACGGCCTCTCGATCTTCGGCGAATTGAAATACCCGGCTGGATTTGCCCACTTCGACTACGTCGACCCGAACGCACCGAAGGGCGGGCGGATCAACTTCCAGCCGCCGAACTGGGCGCTCAACCAAGCGACGCAGACCTTTAACACGCTGAACTCGTATGTGCTGAAGGGCGACTCGCCGCCGCGCATGGAGATCACGTTCGACACGCTGATGACCCGGGCGACCGACGAGCCCGACGCCATCTACGGGCTTCTCGCCGAGACCGTCGACGTGTCGGACGACCTCAGCACCTACACCTTCCATCTGCGCCCGCAAGCGCGCTTCCACGACGGCACGCCGCTGACCGCCGACGATGTCGCCTTCTCGCTCACTCTCATCAAGGAGCAGGGACACCCGAGCATCGCCGAGCCGATGCGCCCGATGACGAAGGTGGAGGCGCTCGACCCGCGCACGGTCGCCGTTACGCTTTCGGAAGAGAGGAACCGCGAGACTATCCTCAGCATCGCCACCGACGTGCCGATCTTCTCCAAGGCCTACTACACGGCGCACCCCTTCGATTCGTCCTCGCTCGACGTGCCGCTGGCCTCAGGCCCTTACAAGGTGGGCGCGGTCGCGGCCGGACGGTACATCGAATTCGAGCGGGTGGCGGACTACTGGGGCAAGGATCTGCCGGTCAACGTCGGCTTCGCAAACTTCGATACGATCCGCATCGACTTCTTCGTCGAGCGACAGACACAGTTCGAGGCGTTCAAGAAGGGCGAGATCACTTTCCGCGAAGAATTCACGTCGATCACCTGGGCGCAGGAATACACGTTCCCGGCCGTGGTGAGCGGCAAGGTTAAGAAGACAACGGAATTCCCCAGCGAGAAGCGACCGGCGTTGCAGGGTTTCTACGTCAACACGCGGCGGGCGAAATTCGCCGACCCGCGAACGCGGGAAGCGATCGGCCTCTGCTTCGACTTCGAGTGGTCGAACCCGAATCTCTTCTTCGGCTCCTACGCGCGGCTGGCCTCGCTCTTCGGCACCTCCGACTTCGCGGCGAAGGCGGCTCCGGACGTTGCGGAAATCGCCATTCTCGAACCGTTCCGCGCATCGCTGCCGCCTGAGGTTTTCGGTGAGCCGTATGTGCCGCCGAAGACCGACGGAACCGGTCACGACCGCTCCATCCTCAAGCAGGCTTCGGATCTACTCACAGCGGCCGGCTGGAAGCAGATCGACAACACGATCGTCGACGAGGAAGGCGCGCCGCTCGAGATCGAGTTCCTCATCGACGCGCAGGTCTACGAGCGAATCCTGGCGCCCTTCGTCGCCAACCTGAAAGCGCTCGGCGTCGCGGCAACGATCCGACAAGTCGACCCGACGCAATACCAGGCGCGGCAGACGAGCTTCGACTACGACATCGTGCTCGAAGCGTTCAGCTTCCCGGCGACACCGCTGGACGGACTTCCCCAATTCTACGGGTCGAAGTCCGCCGATCAGGGCGGCAGCCGCAACTACAGCGCCATTAAGGAGCCGGCGGTCGACGCGGCACTCGCCAAGCTCCCGTCGGTGGCGACGCGGGAAGACCTGATCACTCTGACGCGGGTGATCGACCGCGTCGTACGAGCGAAGCACTACTGGATTCCCGCGTGGTATCTCGCCAACCACCGCACCGCCTACTGGGACATCTTCGGGCATCCGCCAGCGAAGCCGGACTTCTCCTTCACTCCGGAAACGACGTGGTGGTTCGACAAGGACCGGGCGCAGGCGATCGGGTATACGGGCTGAATATGCGGACACCCCACCCACCACGCTGCGCGTGGTCCCCCCTCCCCGTTTTGCGGGGAGGGATTGGAGTCCTCGACGCGCGAACTCTGCATTCGAACGACCCCCTCCGTCCGGCCCTCGCTTACGCTCGTGCGTTCGTCACTCGAAACATGCCACCGGCATGTTTCGTTCGCTTCGCGAACCGCTCCTCACCCTCCCCCTTTCAGGGGGAGGAGTTGGGGCGGAGCGTGGGCGAGGACTGAGCGATGGCCGCCTATATCCTCCGCCGCCTGCTGCTGATCATCCCGACGATGATCGGCATCATGGCGATCAGTTTCCTGGTGGTGCAGTTCGCGCCGGGCGGACCGGTGGAGCGCGTCATCGCGCAGCTGCAGGGCACCGATGTCGACGCGACGGCGCGCATCACCGGCGGAGGCGGCGACTTCAACGGCGTCGAGGTGAAGGGCAGCAACACCGACGACACCAACACCTCGAAATACCGTGGAGCGCAGGGCCTCGACCCGGAATTCATCAAGAAGCTGGAGAAGCAGTTCGGCTTCGACAAACCACCGCTCGAACGCTTCGGCCTGATGATCTGGAACTATTTCCGTTTCGACTTCGGGCAGAGCTACTTCCGCGACATCAACGTGCTGAAACTGATCAGCGAGAAAATGCCGGTGTCGATCTCGCTCGGGCTATGGATGACGCTCCTCTCCTACGCCATCTCGATCCCGCTCGGCATCCGCAAGGCGGTGAAGGACGGGACGCGCTTCGACACATGGACCTCGGCTGTGGTCATCGTCGGCTACGCCATTCCCGGGTTCCTGTTCGCAATCCTGCTCATCATCCTCTTCGCCGGCGGCAACAGCTTCGCGGTCGGGGCCAATATCGGCGGCACCTTCTACGGATTTCACCTTGGCTGCGACTGCTTCCCGCTCCGCGGCCTGTGGTCGGACCGCTACGTCAATGTGCCGTTCTGGCAGTGGATAACTAACCCGGCCGCGCTCATCGATTATTTCTGGCACCTGGCGTTACCGCTGACGGCAATGGCGCTTTCCGCCTTCGCGACGACGACGCTGCTGACGAAAAACTCCTTCCTCGACGAAATCCGCAAGCAATATGTCGTGACAGCGCGGGCGAAGGGACTGACCGAGCGGCAGGTGCTCTACGGTCATGTCTTCCGTAATGCCATGCTGATCGTGATTTCCGGATTCCCGGGCGCCTTCATCAGCGCCTTCTTCGCCGGCGCGTTGCTCATCGAAACGATCTTCTCGCTCGACGGCCTCGGCCTGCTCGGCTTCGAGTCCGTGCTGAACCGCGACTATCCGGTCGTGTTCGCGACGCTCTACATCTTCTCGCTGATGGGCCTGGTGGTGAACCTCATTTCCGACCTCACCTATACGTGGATCGATCCCCGCATCGATTTCGAGACGCGCGAGGTCTGACCGCTGGACGCGAAGCTGCAGGACAAGCTGGACGCCGCGGGCACCGGGACAATCGAGCCGGAGCCCGGGCAGACGCAACCGCCCCCGCGGCGGAGCCGCTTCGCGCTCTCCCCGATCAACCAGCGGCGGCTCGCCAACTTCAAAAAGAACCGGCGCGGCACGTGGTCGCTGTGGATCTTCCTCGTGCTGTTCGGTCTTTCGCTGTTCGCCGAATGCATCTCGAACGACCGGCCCATTCTGGTTTCGTACAAGGGCGCGTTCTTCTTTCCCCTGGTACACAACTACCAGGAGGCGGACTTCCTTTCGCCGGAGGAGGCGTTCCTTCCGACCGTCGATTTTCGCAGCCCACTCATCCAGAAATCCATCGCGGCCGATGGCTGGATGCTGTGGCCGCCCATCCGCTACTCCTACCGGACGATCAACACTGAAATTGCAGCGCCGGCGCCGGCCAAACCCTGGTGGATGATGTCGCTGGAGGAGCGCTGCAATGCGTATCCGCTGGGCGTCAACGATCCGAACTGTACCCTCGGCAACTGGAACTGGCTCGGCACCGACGATCAGGGCCGCGACGTGGTGGCCCGCCTCATCTACGGCTTCCGCATCTCCGTCCTCTTCGGGCTGACGCTCGCTATCGTCTCGTCGGTGATCGGCGTCATCGCGGGCGCGGTGCAGGGCTACTTCGGCGGCTGGGTCGACCTCGGCTTCCAGCGGTTCATCGAGATATGGACGTCGATACCGGCGCTGTATCTGCTGCTCATCATCTCATCGGTGATCGCGCCGAGCTTCTTCGTGCTCCTCGGCATATTGCTGTTGTTCAGTTGGGTGTCGCTTGTCGGCGTGGTGCGCGCGGAATTCCTGCGCGGGCGAAACTTCGAATACATCAACGCGGCGCGGGCGCTCGGCGTGTCCAACCGGACGATCATGTTCCGCCATCTTCTGCCGAACGCGATGGTGGCGACGCTGACCTTCCTGCCGTTCATACTCAACGGCTCGATCTCGACGCTGACCTCGCTCGATTTTCTGGGCTTCGGCCTGCCGGTCGGCTCGCCATCGCTCGGCGAACTTCTGGCGCAGGGCAAGGACAACATCCATGCGCCATGGCTCGGCCTCGCCGGCTTCTTTTCCATCTCGATCATGCTCAGCCTGCTGATCTTCGTCGGCGAGGCCGTGCGCGACGCATTCGACCCAAGGAAGACATTCGCATGACTTTGACGCGCATTCTTTTCGCAGCAGTCCTGATGCTGGTCGGTACCGGGGCGCTCGCCGAGGACCGGGAAACATCCGGCAAACAGGGAGCCGGCATCTGGGGAGTGGACCCGGACTCGACATCGGCGACGCTCGCTCGCGACGGGTGGAAGTTCCTGTCGATGTCGACGATGTCGTGGCCGGACGGGCGGCAGGCGGTGGTGACGCTTTGGAATTCGGAAATCGGAGATTTCGCGCGCTGCTTCGACTACTTCGACGCGGCGATGAGCCAGACCGGCGGCAAATGCGAACGCTCCGGGACGGGACTCTAGCTTGGCCGGCACGCCCCTCCTCCAGGTCCGCAATCTGGGAGTCCAGTTCCGCCAGAGCGGCATCGCCACCGTCGCGGTCGAGGGTGCGAGCTTCGATGTCGACAAGGGCGAGACGGTGGCGCTCGTCGGCGAGTCGGGCTCCGGCAAGTCAGTCACCGCGCTTTCGGTGATGAAGCTGCTGCCGGGATCGGCGGAGCACCAGTCGGGCGAGATCCTCTTCAAGGGCAAGGACCTGCTCAAGGCGAGCGACAAGGAGTTGCGCGCAGTGCGCGGCGATGACATCTCCATCGTCTTCCAGGAGCCGATGACCTCGCTCAACCCGCTGCACTCGATCGAGCGGCAAGTGGGCGAGATTCTCAAGGTCCATCGCGGCATGGGCGACGCCGCGGCGAAAAAGCGCGTTCTGGAGCTGCTCGACCAGGTCGGCATCCGCGACGCGGCGAGCCGGCTCAACGCCTATCCGCACCAGCTTTCCGGCGGCCAGCGCCAGCGCGTTATGATCGCCATGGCGCTCGCCAACGAGCCGGATCTTTTCATCGCCGACGAGCCGACGACGGCGCTCGACGTGACCGTGCAGGCGCAGATCCTGAAGCTGCTCGCCGACCTGCAGCAGCAGACCGGCATGGCGCTGCTGTTCATCACGCATGACCTTGGCATCGTGCGGAAATTCGCCAAGCGCGTTTGTGTGATGACGAAGGGGCGGATCGTCGAGCAGGGCGCGACGGAGACGATCTTCACCAACCCGCAGCACCCCTACACCAAGCACCTGCTGGCGGCAGAGCCGAAAGGCGACCCGCCGCACTCCAATACCGCGGCGCCAGTGGTGATGGAAGCGGAGGAGGTGAAGGTGTGGTTTCCGATCCGGCGCGGATTTTTTCGCAAGACGGTCGGCTACATCAAGGCGGTCGATGGCGTGGACGTGACGGTGCGAGAGGGGCAGACGCTCGGTGTCGTCGGTGAATCAGGCTCCGGCAAGACGACGCTCGGGCTGGCGCTCATGCGGCTGATCTCGTCGGAGGGGAAGATCGTTTTCCTCGGCAAGCCGATCGCCGGGAACAATTTCAAAGAGATGCGGCCGCTCCGCTCCGAGATGCAGATCGTCTTTCAGGACCCATACGGTTCGCTCTCGCCGCGGATGTCGGTCGGCGACATCGTCGGCGAGGGTTTGAAGGTGCATGCGCCGAGCCTTTCCGATGCGGAGCGCGAGGCGAAAGTGGTGCAGGCGCTGACTGAGGTCGGGCTCGATGCTTCTACCAGCCACCGCTACCCGCATGAATTCTCCGGCGGGCAGCGACAGCGCATCGCCGTGGCGCGGGCGATGGTGCTCGAGCCGAAGTTCGTGATGCTCGACGAGCCGACATCGGCGCTCGACATGAGCGTGCAGGCGCAGGTGGTCGATCTGTTGCGCGACCTTCAGCGGCGGCGGAATCTCGCCTACCTCTTCATCAGTCACGATCTGAAGGTGGTGCGGGCGCTCGCCAACGACATCATCGTCATGCGGAACGGCAAGGTCGTCGAAAGCGGCCCGGCGGCGACGGTGTTCTACGCGCCGAAGAGCGCCTACACAAAGGCGCTGATGGCGGCGGCTTTCGAAATCGCCGCAGCGCCGGAAGGCGTAGTGGCGGAATGATCCCACCCGGCCGGCGCCGCGCGCCGTCCACGCTCCCCGTTCCGGGGAGGGATGGGCGTTCCCTCCTGATGCATTCATGAACGATGCGATCCTGATCGCGACGACGGGCTGGGATCAGGAGGCCTGGGCGGCGCCAATACGGGCGGCCGAGCCTTCGCGGCCGATATGTCTTTGGCCGGATGTGCCGGACCCCGCGGCGGTCGGCTACGCGCTGGTTTGGAATCCTCCGTCCGGGTTTTTCGCCGGGCTACCCAACTTGCGGGCGATCTTCTCCACAGGTGCCGGAGTCGATCACATCATCTTCCGCGACGATCTACCGAATGTGCCGATCGTGCGCATGGTAAAAGCCGACCTGACGAAGCGCATGACCGAGTGGGTGACACTGCAAGTACTCCGGCATCATCGCCAGCAGCGGAGCTACGCGGCGCATCAGGCCGAACATCGCTGGCAGGAGCTCCGCCAACCGGCGGCAAGCGAAGTCCGCGTCGGCATCATGGGGATGGGCGTGCTTGGCCGCGACAGCGCGGAAGTGCTGGTGCGGCTGGGCTTCCAGGTGGCGGGATGGAGCCGGCGACCGTCGAAGGTTGCGGGTGTGCAGTCCTTCCACGGCAAGGACCAACTCGATGCGTTCCTGGCGAGGACCGACATTCTGGTCTCGCTCCTCCCGCTGACGCCGGAGACACGCGGCATCCTCTCTATGCCACTGTTCCGCAAGCTCGCGCGCGACGGAAAAACTGGCGGACCGGTGCTGATCAACGCCGGACGGGGAAAGCTGCAGGTGGAGGTGGACATTGTCGCGGCGCTCGACCAGGGCGTGCTCAAGGGAGCGAGTCTCGACGTGTTCGAGACGGAGCCGCTACCGGCGGCAAGTCCGCTCTGGGGCCGAGGCGACGTGTTCATCACGCCGCATTCGGCAGGGTGGAGCTCGCCCGACGCGCTGGCCGGCGACATTCACCGGCAGATACTCGCGTTTGAAGGCGGCGCACCGCTCGCGAATGTCGTCGACCGCGCCACATCGTACTGACGTCAGAGACGCCTCAACGAAGTCACCGGGCTGCCGGTCTTCGCGATGCGGTCGATTGCGTCCTTCAGCTCCTCGATAACGACCGTCATGTGATGGCCGCTGGCGTGGATCATGTATTCGCCGTCGATCATGATGGCGACGTGGCCCCTCCAGAAGACGAGATCGCCACGATGCAAGGGCGCGGCGATGCCGCCCGCCACCACCGCTCCCACCATCTTCTCCTGCAGGTCAGTGTCGCGGGGCGCGGTCTTGCCCGTCGCCCCCAGTGACAATTGGAGTAGCGAGGAACAATCGAGCCCGAAGCTGGTGCGACCGCCCCAGAGGTACGGGACGTTAATGAAGCGTTCGGCGACGGCGACGAAATCTGTCTCTCGAGGCGCGGCAACCGGAACCGCGAGACTCGCGACGATCGCCCCCTCCCCGCCGACAACGCGGCGATACAAGGTCCCACGCGTCGTGACCTCCTCACCAAGCGCAATGCGGCTGCCGAAAGACAGGTTGCCCTGCACCGGCAGTTTCATGTCGGGGCTGGGATAGACGAAAGCCCGGAGCGCGACGATGCGGTGGGTCGGTTCAGGAGCGAGGCTTCCCAGCGCGTCGGTCGGGACGTAGCCTACGTACCCGTCCGTCTCGAGCTGGCCCCACGACCAGCCTTCGGCCGCATCCTCGAAGACGGTGAAGATTTCGCCGCGCAGGATTTCGCTGTCGACCGACGCGTTGGCGCGCGGCGTGCGCTTCATCGGCGCGGCATTGGCGACAACGCGGCGCGGCGCGCCGGCGATGAACCGCGCGGCCTCGACCTTGCCCTTGAGGCGGACATCGGCGAGATCGGGCCGGAAAGCGTTGAGGCGGGGGTCGAGTGTCATTCCGAGCCGCGGCGCTTAGTTTGACCCCCTCCCAACCTCCCCCTTTCAGGGGGAGGAGTCGCTGTGCTTGATGCCGCGCGCGAAGGCCTTGATGCGTCCGTCGCTTGTTGACCCCCTCCCATCCTCCCCCTTTCAGGGGGAGGGGTTCGCGCGGTCGATGGCGAAGGATTGCTCGACGCCTCGGCAGGAGGAGCGGGTGATGAAACGGCGCCCCTCCCCCTGAAAGGGGGAGGATGGGAGGGGGTCGCTCGCAATTCGCGCTGCGTTAAGACTGCAAGGCGGATCGTTTCCATGACGCCGTCGAGGTTCTCGGTCACGTCCGAATTCCAAAATCGCAACGTGACGATACCACGGTCTCGGAGCGACGCGTCACGACGACGATCGGCGGCAGCGTGTTTCGCCTTACTATGTTGACCACCATCGATCTCTACCGCGAGATCAAGTGAAGGACAAAAGAAGTCCAACACGTACGCGCCAGTTGGGTGTTGGCGGCGAAAACTTGCGGCTTCGATTTGCGCGGAACGAAGGCGCGACCAAACCATCCGTTCGCATGCCGTCAAACGAGAGCGAAGAGAGCGTGCGCGACGTGTCTTCGCCTCGGAATGGTCGAACCGGCTCACGGCGGGAGGTCGCGGTGGCGGGTGAGGATGGCATCACCCAAACGTTCGACGGCGAGGGAGCCTTCGAGCGTGCGGTGGACGAGGACATTGCGGCGGTCGGCATCGTCGCGGCGGCGCGTGACCAGACCCAACTGGCCCATGGTGTCGAGCGCGCGGGTGACCACCGGCTTGGTGACGGCGAGCTTCTCGGCGAGACCGCGGACAGTGTGGGGCGGCGGTTCGAGATAGACGGTCAGCAGCACCGCCATCTGGCGCAGGGTCAGATCACGCTCATTGCCGCGCACTAGGTCGAAGACAACATCGTGCCAAAGGCGGAGTGCCTGGCTGGGCCGAAGTTCGGCGGGCATTCGTGGTCTCAGGTCGGCAATCGTTTCGGACCCGAACTATTTAGGCCTGCTTCAAGTAGGCGTAAAGGGCGCGGATCGCCTGCGCCTCGCCGCCTTCGGGCTTGCCGGGCTTCGCCGACGGCGTCCACGCGAAGATGTCGGCGTGGAGCCAGCGCACGCCTTCCGGCACGAAGCGCGAGAGAAAGAGGGCGGCGGTGATCGAACCCCCATGGGGGTTCTGCCCGGCGTTGTTGATGTCGGCGACCTTGGAATCTAGGAGCGCTCCGTAAGGCGCCCACAGCGGCATACGCCACACAGGATCGGCGACGGTATCGCCGTGGCGGGTGAGATCGGCGGCGAGGGCATCGTCGTGGGTGTAGATCGGCACCACGTCGGGGCCGAGCGCGACGCGGGCGGCACCCGTCAGCGTCGCGAGGTCGACGATCAGGTCGGGCGCCTCCTCTCCCGCGAGCGCGAGCGCGTCGGCGAGCACCAGCCTGCCCTCGGCGTCGGTGTTGCCGATCTCGACGGTGAGACCCTTGCGGCTCCTGAATACGTCGCCCGGACGAAAGGCAGCGCCCGCAATGGCGTTCTCCACCGCTGGGATGAGGACGCGGAGACGCACCTTCAGCCCGGCGTCCATGATCATATGGGCGAGGCCCAGGACGTTTGCAGCGCCGCCCATGTCCTTCTTCATCAGGAGCATCCCGGCGGACGGCTTGATGTCGAGGCCGCCGGTGTCGAAGCAGACGCCCTTGCCGACAATGGTGACCTTGCGGTCGCCGGGGTTGCCCAAGGTGAAATCAATGAGGCGCGGGGCGCGAGGCGGCGTGGCGGCGGCGCCGACGGCGTGGATCAGCGGGAAGTTGGCCGGCAGCAGTGCGTCGCCGACGATCTCGGTGAATTTCGCGCCATACGCGGCGGCGAGTTCACGGGCAGCCTCGGCAAGGTCGGCCGGGCCCATGTCGTTGGCGGGGGTGTTGATGAGATCGCGGGCGAGCGTGACGCCATCAGCGATGCGGGCAATGTCGACGCCATCGACGTTCGGTGGCAACACCAGACGCCGCGGCCCGGACCGGTCGGCGCGATAGCGAGCGAAGCGGTAGGCGCCGAGGGCGAAGGCGAGGCAGGCGAGCGCCGGATCGGCAAACCCGTCGCGCAGGCGATAGATGCCAGCGGGAAGTGCGCCCGGAAGTTTGCCGGGGAGGAGTGACGGTGTCGGCTCGCCCTTGCCGAGGCCGAAAAGGACTGAGGCGATGCTCCCCTCGCCGCTCTCAGACAGATTCGGGATGACGGCGACCTCGCCAGAACTCGCGCCGAAGCCGCTGGCGCCGATCCAGGCGGCGGCGCGCCGATCGAGGGTGGCGAGAAGCGCCGGCAATCGCTCGGCGGTGACCGCGTCGATCGGAACAGACGGGACGCCGGTAGCGGCGGCAACGAGGCTTTCGGGCAAAGCGAATCTCTCCGGCGGGCTGTGGCCCTGTCGCCACGATGACGAGAATTCCATCGGGATTCCAGCCCTTTAACCCGGCATTAGGGTTAACGGAATATTGCTGAGCCTCGCGTTTCAGTCGGAGCCTCGCCGCCCTCCATGCCTCTCCCCACCTTCGCCTTGCCGACGGTTTCCTTACGCCGCCGCCTCATGCTGGGGGCGCTTGTGGTCCCCATGGCGCTGGCGCTGACACTCGCCGGTTGCGCCAAGCCGACAACCGATCCGGTAGTGACGGGCGCGATCGCCCACCCGGTCACCGCGGACGATTTCGAGAAGGCCGTCACCTACTGGGGCGAACGCTACCAGCGCGAGGACAAGAACCGCGAAGTCGGGCTCAACTATGCCACGGCGCTGCAGCGGACGAACCGAACCGACCAGGCAGTGGCCGTCCTGCAGAGGACGATGATCAAGTTTCCGGACGACCGGGGCGTGCTTGCGGCCTACGGCAAGGCACTCGCCGCCAACGGCGACCTGCAGCAGGCGCTGCAGATGATCCAGCGGGCGCAGACGCCCGACAAACCGGACTGGCGCCTGATGTCGGCGGAGGCTGCGATCCTCGACCAGATCGGGCAGAACGACGAAGCGAGGAAGCTCTACACCAAGGCGCTGGATCTCGCGCCGGGCGAGCCGACGATCCTTTCCAACTACGCGATGTCCTACGTTATGATCGGCAAGCTTGCCGACGCCGAGAAGCTGTTGCGCCAGGCGATCGCATCGCCGAACGCCGACAGCAGGGTGCGGCAGAACCTGGCGCTGGTCGTCGGCCTCTCGGGACGATTCGACGAGGCCGAGAAGATCGCCAGCACCGAACTCTCGCCCGAACAGGCGGCGGCCAACGTCGCATACCTCAGACAGATGCTGACCCAGCAGGACAACTGGCAGAAGCTCAAGGCGAAGCAGACCGGCTAAGCCGTCGCTTCGTCTGCACTCACCGATTTTCGGGAAAGTCAGATCGCCGGGTAAGCCGTGAACGAACCCTTGGAACTCCCCAGGCTGCAACAAGATAGCCGCCCCGGACGTGCACGAACCGAGCCGACATAATCCGACGCGTGAGCTGCTGTTAAGGCTTGGGATTGCCGCTGCGCGCCATGCGCATCACCTCGAGCGGGCACCCGGAACACCTACAATATTTGCCCGGGCGATTGCGCCCGTTGCCTTGGCGTGTCTAACTCGCCAAGGCAGATATGTAGTCGTGCGCCGGCCACAGCCGCTCGGCGATTCCGTGCCGTTCCGGTAACGCCATGCCGCCCTCGACGTACACCAATCTGCGCGCCTGCGTCAAAAGCGCGTATTCGTCCGGTGGCACTTCGACAATCGACGACCCGGCGCCCGTTACAGAATCGATGCACGACAGGAATGGCAGGGCGAAGCCCGCTTTGATTTCGCCGAGCCGGACCAGGTGTTGCAGCATATTATCAATAGGCTTTTTGGGGCCGGCTATGTCGAGTAGTCGGAGCAATTTCGCGGCGGTCTTGCCGCTCACGATATAGGAGTCCGTCGAACTAATCCGCGCCGCGCCTATGTCGAGAAATTGCACCTTGCGCGGCAGGCTGCGGTACTTGCTCACGAGCGCCGGCAGGTTGACGTGGTCAACCCACAAACTCAGAAAGACGATATCGAATTGATCGAGGATGCGGCTAGGCACGTCCGACGCCAGAACATGCCGCACGACGCCGCTTAGCATTACGTCGTCCTCAATGACGTGTGTCACGCCGTCGAACGCAGCCGCCGCCTTGAGCGCTTCGACGTGCGATAGAAAACAGCCAATCGCGCCGGCCTTAGTGCGCCCCCAAGTCGGGTCCAGTGCGAGACCATATACCGCAGGAATGCGTCGATAGCGTGCGGATAGCTCGACGCCGCGCAACATGCTTTCCATGTGCTCGCGCCGACCGGTGGCGCGGTCCAAGTTTATGTAGAGTCCCTGGAACTGTGTCATGCCGCGCGGAAGCAACCACGGGTCGTCGCTGCAGTCAAATGGGCCTAGTCAGCGCCTAATCCCCGGCTTCTAGCCCGCGCTTTCACCACCCGCTTAATCAGAGGCTCTGGTCCACCTCCGCCCCTCAGTATCCGCAGCGCCGACACCAATAAGGACGATCAGCGCTATCTCGAAGGACGTATCAATATCTGCGATGCCTCCGTCCGCAATGCGTGACGGCGCCGCGATCAGGGGCCGACGTGCTGCATGGCGATCAGCTTGATCGCGGCCGGGCCAAGAATGACGCCCATCAGCACGGGCAGGAAGAACAAGATCATCGGAACGGTCAGCTTCGGCGGAAGGGCGGCCGCCTTTTTCTCCGCGGCGGTCATGCGCTGATCGCGGTTCTCCTGGGCGAGCACGCGCAGCGAATGGCCGAGGGGCGTGCCGTAGCGTTCGGCCTGGATCAAGCTGGTCATCACCGACTTGACGGTCTCAAGACCTGTGCGCGTGCCGAGGTTCTCATAAGCCTGCCGGCGTTCCTGCAGATAGGACAGCTCGGCGGTGGTCAGCGTCAGTTCCTCGGCAAGCGCCACGGACTGGGCACCGATCTCCTCGGAGACTTTGCGGAAAGCGGCCTCGGCCGACATGCCCGACTCGACACAGATGAGCAGCAGGTCGAGGGCATCCGGCCATGCGCGGCGGATCGACTGTTGGCGCTTCTTGACGATGTTAGAGATGTAGAAATTGGGCGCGTAGAAGCCAACGAAGGCGAAACCCAACGAGATCAGAAGCTTGATAGCGAACGGCTGACCGAAATCGGCGATCGCGACCATGTAGAACAGCGAGAGCCCGAGCAGCACGATCGGGATAGTCACGCGAGCAAAAAGGAAGACCACAAGCGGAGCCTGGCCCCTGAGACCCGCCATCTTCAGCCGGTCGAGGGTTTTCTCGTCGGCGAGCGCCTTCTGCAGATTGAAGCTCTCAACTATCTGACGCATGTACGCCTTCGGCTCGGCGCGCAGCTTGGCGCGCTTGGCCTCATTCGCCATGCGGGCGCGTTCGCGGGCGCGAATTTCCTCGCGCTCCAGGGCAACGGCCTTGATGCGTGCGCCGAGCTTGTCGCCCTCAAGGAAAGGCTGGGTGACGGTATACACCGTCGCCGCCACCGCGACCGCCGCGAAGCAGGCGAGGATGAACTGAGGGCTGACGATCGTTTCGAAGATGAGCGAGAACATTGTTTTTGGCCGCTAGAAGTCGAAGTTGATCATTTTGCGCATGACGAAAACGCCGCACGACATCCACAACGCCGACGCGCCGAGAATGATGTGACCGACCGATTCGGTGAACAGCAGCATGATGTAGCTCGGGCTAGTGAGGTATGTGAGGACCATGACTATCCCGGGCAGGGCGCCGATGATGTAGGCGGACGCTTTCGCTTCCATCGCCATGGCGCCGATCTTGCCCTTCATTTTCTTGCGATCGCGCAGGACGCGCGAAAGGTTTCCGAGCGCCTCCGCAAGGTTGCCGCCGGCGCGTGACTGGATCGTGATGACGATGGAAAAGAAATTCGCCTCGGGCGTGGGAACGCGATCGGGCAAGCGTGCCACCGCATCGGCGAGCGACAGGCCCAGCGCCTGAGTTTCAGAGATCTGGCGGAACTCGCCCTTGACCGGTTCGGCGGCCTCGTTGGCAATGATCCTGATGCAGTCGTTGAGCGGCAGTCCGGCCTTGACGCCGCGGACGATGACGTCGACGGCGTTGGCGAACTCCTCGACGAAAGCGAGGATGCGGCGCTTGCGCTTACGGTTGACGAACCACCGCGGCAGACCGAGCAGGCCCGCGGCACCGAAGGCGACGGTGGCATAGAGCGGCGCACCAAGGAAGAACGGGATGAGGAAGGCCACCGCGCCGCAAATCAGGCTGATGATAAAGAATTTGCGCCGCGTCCAACTGAGGCCTGCTTGCTGCATGCGCAGCAGCAAGGGCGGCGAACTGCTCTTCTTGGCCTTGGCCTTCTGGTTCTGCTCAAGCTCCTTGAGGGTATCCTGAACCAACTTTCGCCGTTTGCCCGGGTCGGCCTTCCCGCGCACCGCTGCTTCGCCGCGGTTCTTGCCCTGGATGAAATCGAGCCTCTTCTCCGTGGTGTTCTCGTTTTGAATGCGGCCATAGAGGAACGCATAGGCGACCCCGCCGGCGCTGAGCGCTGCTAAAATGATAACCGCTACGAATCCCACGATCAGCGTCCTTGCTCGACGACCTTGTTTTCGTCGGCGTTGGCGGAATCGAGTGCTGCCGCCAGGCGGTTTTCCTCATTGTAGTAGCGGGCGCGATCCCAGAAC
>JAYTZZ010000112.1:0-22092 GCA_043741595.1 Hyphomicrobiales bacterium
GCAGCGGCGAGTTCGGGCGCGTCCATCTCCGTGGTCTTGTCGCCGGGAAGCACCACGAGCTGCGCGAACCACGGCATCCGGCTCTCGATGCCGAATTGCTCGCGGGGCATGACCGCCGCCGGGTCGTCGAGAGAGCCGATAGAGACGGCGATCCGTTTCGAGTCGAGGTAGCGGAACGAGAGCGGCGTGCCGCACTTCACGCAGAAGCCCCGCTCCACCTTGTCGGACGAGGCGAAGGTAGACATCGCGCCGCGCGTCAGTTCGAACTTGTCGCGCAGTACGCCGGTGAGCGGCGCGAAGAACGAGCCGAAAGCCTTCTGACACATACGGCAATGGCAGATATGGGGGCCCGACGGCTGTTCGTGCAGCGCGTAGCGCACCGCGCCGCATTGGCATCCGCCGGTGATGCGAACCTCAGCCATGACGCCTCTCCTCTGGCGGCCACACTGCCGTGTCGTGATCAGGATGCTGGTAGCTGACCACGGACGTGTTGAAGGCTTCCTGAGCCGGGTCCTCGGCCGCCGTCCGCGTGTGCAATGCCGCCAGTCCATCGACAAACGGCAGCCTGGCGTCTGGATTCACCTGAACGCTGGGTGCAGCCAACACCGGGTTGTCGAATGCGCCGATGGCGAGTTCGATCTCGCCACCGGTCTGATAGGCGAGCGGTGTTCCACAATCGCCGCAGAACCCCCGCTCAGCCTTGCTCGAGCTCCGGAACCACTTCGGCTCACCGCGCGTCCACACCGCGCCAAAGCTTGTGATCAGCGGCCCGTAAAACGCACCGAATTGCTTCTGGCACATGCGGCAATGACAGATCGACCCGCGCCCGAGGCGTTCCACGCGAAAGCGCACCGCGCCGCACTGACAGCCACCGGTGAGAGTCGATCCGCTCATTTTTTCTTCCGCTTCGCTGGCTTCTTTGCGGGCGCCTTCTTGGCCGGCTTCCTTGCTGCGGATTTCTTCGCCGTAGCTTTGACCGGGGCATGCGTCACGGCCTCTATGTTGTGCCCATCCGGATCGAGCACGAAGGCGGCGTAGTAAGTCGGGTGATATTCGGCGCGAGTGGCGGGAGGCCCGTTGTCGGTGCCGCCAGCCTTCATCGCCGCCTTGT
Organism: Hyphomicrobiales bacterium; assembly: GCA_043741595.1. Lineage (GTDB taxonomy): Bacteria > Pseudomonadota > Alphaproteobacteria > Rhizobiales > Kaistiaceae > DASZQY01. The sequence goes on from JAYTZZ010000112.1 coordinate 1,112, forward strand.
AGAAGGCATCGACCGCCGTGCGCGAGTCCGTACCCAACGCAACATGGATACGCGGTGCCGTCTTTGCCCCGCTCGACAGCCACAGGTATGGCTTGCCCTTCGTGCCATAGCCCGCCGTCTTGCCGCCGGGGTACACGAACTCGCGCATCTTCGTCCAGCCAAGTGGCTTGAGCGCGGCGGTATAGAATTTGATCGCACGGTCGTAGTCATCGACCTGCCAGCCGATGTGATCGACAATTGGTGCGTCAGTCATCGCTTTACCTCCGGAGTTGTTGTGCCATCGGGGTTGTCCTTGAGGACGACCCCCATATCGTCCAGTTCTTTGCGAATGCGGTCGGCCTCGGCGAAGTCTTTTGCTTTGCGCGCGGCGGCGCGGGCGGCGATGTGACCGTTTATCAACGCACGCTCGATGTCTGGCACGCTCTCCAGCGCAGCTGCCTCGCTCAAATCGAAGCCGAGAAATGCGGCTGTTGCGACAACGCGCTCCGCTGCAGGCCTGTGTTTAGCTTCCGCAGACCTCGCGAGGGTCTGCATTGTCGTGATTGCAGCGTGTGTGTTCATGTCATCGCACAGGAAGCCGAGCACACCATCTTGCGGTTCGGGATTCGCTTCTAGGCTGTTGACCAACTGCCAGTCTTCAGTGCTCAGGGTTCTCTGGATCCGCCCCCATCGCCGCCACATGCGCTCAGCCTGCTCCAGCCGACCGACCGTGAAGTCCATCGGCTCGCGGTAGTGGGTCATCAACATGGCAAGCCGCAACACGTCGCCGTGCCATTTGCGGCCACCAAATTCCTCAGTCTGCAGGAGTTGATAGATCGTCACGAAATTCCCGAGCGACTTCGACATCTTCTCGCCCTCGACCTGGAGGAAGCCGTTGTGTAGCCAGTAGTTGGCCATCACTTCGGTGCCGTGGGCGCAGCGCGATTGCGCGATTTCGTTTTCGTGGTGGGGAAAGATGAGGTCGATGCCGCCGCCGTGAATGTCGAACGTCTCGCCAAGCAGCGCCCCGGCCATGGCGGAGCACTCAAGGTGCCAGCCGGGGCGTCCGTTGCCCCAGGGCGACGGCCACGCCGGCTCACCCGGCCTCGACGGCTTCCACAGCACGAAGTCCATCGGGTCGCGCTTGTAGGGCGCGACCTCGACGCGGGCGCCGGCGATCATGTCGTCGAGAGTGCGGTTCGACAGCTTGCCGTAGTCCGGCATCGACGGCACGTGGAAGAGTACGTGCCCTTCGGCGACGTATGCGTTGCCCTTGGCGATGAGTTGCCCCATCAGGCGGATCATGTCCGTCGGCTGGTCGTTGCGGCTGATGAATTCGGTGGCGCGCGGCTCATGCGTTGGCGGCAGGCAGCCAAGCGCCTTCGCGTCCTCGTGGAACTGCTTCTCGGTCTTCTCGGTGACGGCGCGGATGGCGTCGTTCAGCGGCAGGGTCGGGTATTCCTCCGCCGCTCGCGCATTGATCTTGTCGTCCACGTCCGTGATGTTGCGGACATACGTGACGTGCGTCTCGCCGTAGATGTGCCGCAGTAGTCGGAACAATACGTCGAAAACGATCAGCGGCCGCGCGTTGCCGATGTGGGCGAAGTCGTAGACCGTCGGCCCGCACACATACATGCGCACGTTCGCAGCATCGATCGGCACGAAGTCCTGCTTCGTCCGCGTCAGGGTATTGTGGAGCCTCAGGCCCATGCCAAACGATCCTCGCCCGCCGGCCGGGCGATCGTCTCATCTCGAAAAGGGCAAAGAGAAGACGGCCTCAGCCAGCGCTTAGCTAGCCGGTAATGATGATCCCGCAAATGCAAATCTTGCGCGCCGTCGTCATAGCTTCCCAATCGCCGATTTGGCCGAAAAGGTCAAGTTCGGACGACAACTTGCGTCACCAGACCGTTAGCGATCATGGTCGTCCCATGAACGAAGCCACACCAGTTACCGCCGACATTGTCCCCGGGTCGCGCGCGCTCTGGCAGCGATTTGTCGTGGCGGGCATAGCCCTGCCGGCCATCTGGCTGCTCCTTCACGGCTTGGTGGGCTCGGACAGCGTCTTCGCGTTTTACGTGGTTTCCATCGGTGCGATACCGCTTGCCTTCTTTCTGGTGCTGGGTCCTGGGAAGCGGCTTCTGGACAGTCATGGCACGCTCGCGCGGAAGCGCGCACCATTCGTCATGCTTCTAATGCTCCCGTCGGCGGGAGTGTTCCTGTGGGGCGTCTTCTGCTTCTTCTGGCTGGGGGTTCTCCTCCTCAAGGGCAAGTTCTGAGCCATGCCCGCAATTCGCGTCTTCGCTTTCCTCGCGGCCGTCCTCGTCGCAACCACTGCGGCCGCCGCGCCTGACCGCGCTGCGATCGAGCGCCAGTTCCAGGCATGGCTCAGCACTGAGGTCTGGCCGGAAGCACAAGCGGCGAAGGTGTCTCGCGCTGCGTTCGATCGGGCGCTTGCCGGCACCACGCTCGACTGGACCCTGCCGGAGCTTGAGCCGCCTGGCGTCGCGGTAAAGCCGCCAGCGGTCGAATGGCAGGCGGAGTTCGGAAGCCCCGGCGCCTACTTCAAAGAAAGCCAACTGACGACGCTGGCAAAAGCCGGACGAGACCGCTTGACGAAATGGAAGAAGACTCTCGCCGCGATCACCAAACAATATGGTGTCCCGGGGCCAATCCTCCTCGCGATTTGGGCAAAGGAGTCGGGATTCGGCGCGGCGGCGCTGCCAAAATCGGCAATTCGTACCCTCGCCACCGAAGCCTTCATGGGCATGCGCAAGGAGACGTTCCGGCCGGAGCTGATCGCGGCGCTGCAGATCGTCGAGCGCGGCGACATCGCGCCCGACAAGATGCGCTCGTCGTGGGCCGGCGCGCTCGGCCAACCGCAGTTCCTGCCTTCTCAGTTCCTCAAGTACGCCGTCGATTTCGATGACGACGGCCGCCGCGACATCTGGAACTCGGTCCCCGACACGCTTGCGTCGATGGCGAACTACCTGAAGCAGGAAGGCTGGAACGCGTCGCGCGGCTGGGGCCTTGAAGCGCACGTCCCCGCGACCGTTCCGTGCACGCTGGAGGGTCCTGAGCAGGGCAAGCCGATGGCCGACTGGTCAAAGCTCGGAGTAACCCAGGCCAACGGAACGGCGCTGCCCGCGAAAGGCGACCGCCTCGGCTATCTGCTCATGCCCGCCGGGCGTTTCGGCCCGGCCTTCGTCGCCACCGCGAATTTCTACGTCCTCAAGAACTATAACTACTCGGACCTCTACGCTCTCTACATCGGCCACCTTGCCGACCGGCTGAGTAACAATAGCCCCTTCGCCGCCAAGTGGGGGAAGGTTGGCGGTTTCAGTCGCGGAGACGTCAAGGGCATGCAAGAGGCGCTGGTCGGCGAAGGTTACGACGTTGGCAAGCGGGACGGCCTGGTTGGCTTCAAGACCCGCATCGCGGTCGGCCTTTGGCAAGCGCGGCGTGGCGAGCCGCCGACTTGTTTCCCTGACACGAAGCTCGTCCGCAACATCCACTGAACCACCACGATGGCACGTTGCGCGCTTCGTAATTGTAATGTTATAACGTTTCGGCTTCGGGGCATATTCGTTAGGATTCCAGCCGATGACTCGACTTTTCGCAACGCTCGCATTGCTTTCCGTTACGGCGTTTCCGGCGCTTGCCACCACGCCAATCCCGATCGTTGCCGCTGAGAATTTCTATGGCGAGGCGGCGGCCGCCATCGGCGGCGACCGTGTCGCGGTTGCTAGTGTCATCGCCCAGCAGGGCACGGACCCCCACGACTACGAGCCGACGCCTTCGGTCGCCACGTCGGTCGCCGATGCCCGCATCGTGATCCTCAACGGCGCCGACTACGACCCGTGGATGGAGCGCCTGGTCGCGGCGAGTGCGAAGGACAGCCGCAAGGTCATCGATGTCGCTACCCTCGTCGGTCATTCGCCCGGGGATAATCCGCACGTCTGGTACGATCCGAAAGCGATGCCGGCCCTCGCCAATGCGGTCACCGACGCGCTCGTCTCGATCGATCCTGACGGCAAGGCGGATTACGAGCAGCGCCGCGATGCGTTCCTTGCGTCGATCGCGCCAATTCAGGCGCGGGTCGATGCACTTCGGAGCCGCTTGGTCGGCACGCCGGTCACAGCGACCGAGCCGGTATTCGGCTACATGGCGGAGGCGCTCGGTCTCAAGATGCAGAACGAAGCGTTCCAGACTGCGATCATGAACGAGACCGAGCCATCGGCGACCGCGCTTGCTTCGATGGAAAGCGACATCAAGGAAGGCCGGGTCAAAGTCATCTTCTACAATTCGCAAGTCGAGGATCCGCTGACGCAGCATCTCAGCGAAGTCGCTAAATCCGTCGGCGTCCCTGTCGTCGGCGTCACCGAGACGCAGCCGGAAGGCGAAACCTTCGCCGAATGGATGCTTGGTCAACTCGATGCGACGGCCAAAGCGCTCGGCGAACCTGCGTCTTGAACGCAATCGACCTCGACAACGTAACTCTATCGATTGGCGCCAAGACTGTTCTCTCGGAGATCAGTCTCGCCGTCGCCGAGGCCGAGTTCGTTGGCGTGCTTGGCGCCAACGGTTCTGGCAAGACGACCCTCTTCCGCGCCATCCTCGGCCTTAATCGTCCAGTCGAAGGATCGATCGAGGTCCTCGGCAAGCCCGTCACCCGCGGCAACGCCGAGATCGGCTACCTGCCGCAAGTCCGGACGTCGCCCCCGGTCGTGGCGCTTGCGGGCCGCGATTTTCTCGCCGCTTCGATCAACGGCCATCGCTTCGGCCTGCCGCTCGCGTCCGCCGAAGCACGCCGGGAAATCGACCGCGCGCTCGAGACCGTCAATGCACGCGATCTCGCGAACCGTCCGCTGTCGGAGATGTCCGGCGGCGAGCGCCAGCGGCTCCTTATTGCCGAGGCGCTCATCGGCAACCCGCGGCTCCTTGTCCTCGATGAGCCGCTCATCGGCCTCGACCCCTATCAGCAACAGGTGGTGGTCGAGCTCGTCCGCGACCTCGCTCGCGACCTGAAGCTCACCGTTCTCTTCAGCGCCCACGAGTTGAACCAATTGCTCGGCGCTATCGATCGTGTCCTCTACCTCGGCAGAGGTCACGCCGCGCTCGGCACCGTCGACGACGTGATTCGACCCGAGGTGCTGACGCCCCTTTATGGCGCGCCGATCGAGGTCGTGCGCGCGGCTGGGCACATCTTTGTCATGTCGAAGGGCCAGGACATCGAGCGCGACCACCATCACGACCACGACCACGGGGCGCACTGACGTCATGAGCAGCATGTTCGCCCATGATTTCGTCCTCCGCGCCTTTGCGGCAAGCGGCATCGTCGCGATCGTTGCCGCAACGGTGGGCTATTTCCTCGTGCTGCGAGGCCAGACTTTCGCCGGCCACGCGCTCTCCCACATCGGCTTCACCGGCGCGACCGGAGCCGCGCTGATAGGCGTTTCGCCGCTCACCGGCCTCATCGCCTTCGTCGTCGCGGCGGGAATAGCCATCGGACTTCTCGGAGAGCGGCTGAGCGGCCGGGATGTCGTCATCGGCATCATTTTCTCCGTGTCGTTCGGCTTCGGCCTCCTTTTTCTCAGCCTGACAACTGGCCACGCCACTGCCGCGACCACGCTCCTCTTCGGCAACGTGCTGGCGGTTACACCCTCGATGCTGGGCACGTTGGCGCTGCTTGGTGCCGTGACGTTGGCCGCGCTCGCCGTCATCAGCCGCCCGTTGATCTTCTCGACCCTTCAGCCGGAGCTTGCCGAGGCGAAGGGCGTCTCGATTCGCACGATCGGAACGCTGTTCCTCGCGCTGGTGGCACTGGCCACCGCGCAATCAATCCAAATCGTCGGCGTGCTGCTCGTCTTCACGTTGATGGTCGGCCCGCCCGCGGCGGCTCAGCTCCTTACCAAGCGGCTCGGCGGCGGCATCGCTCTCTCCGCCGGCCTTGCGTTGACGCAAGCATGGCTCGGCATCGTCATCGCCTTCTATACCAACTGGCCTACGAGCTTCTGGATCACGACCCTCTCCGCGCTGGTCTATCTTGGAGCCGCTATCGCCGCGCGACGCCGCTGACGGTTGACGACGGACCGTCCGCTGGTCGAAGCTTGCGGCATGAACCTCTATTCCTTCCCGACATCATCTGCCTCCTGGCGCGTCCGCACGGTCCTCCATCTCAAGGGCATCCCGTTCGAGACCATCACCGTCAACATGCCGGAAAAGGAGCAGCGCGGGGCCGCATACCTAAAGATCAATCCCCAGAACCGCGTTCCCTCGCTGCAACTCGACGACGGGACGATCCTCACGCAATCGCTGGCGATCATCGACTACCTCGACCAAATACAGCCGACGCCGTCGATCTACCCGGCGAATCCGGTCATGCGCGCGAAAGCCATGGCGGTCGCTATCGCCATCGCCTCCGAAATCCAGCCCCTCAACAACTCAACGGTGACCGACTATGTCCGTGAGACTCGCGGCCTCGATCAGGCCGGACTCGATGCATGGCTGGCTTACTGGATGCGCAGCGGCTTCCGGGCAATCGAGCAACTCATCCCCGGCGATCATTTCTGCTTCGGGCAACAGCCGAGCATCGCCGACGTTTGTCTCGTGCCGCAGGTGTTCAACGCCCACCGTTTCAACGTCGACATCTCCGATTTTCCGAAGATCAATGCGGCTGCAGACGTCGCCGGTGCGCACCCCGCCTTCGCCAAGGCGCATCCCAACCTTCAGCCCACCGCCTGACGTTCAACCTTGAACAACTCGGTCGTTTGACCGGAGTCGGGCAACCCAGCATACTGGCGACGACGACTGAAAGATGGCCGAGGGGGGTCCAGCTTGCGGGCTGTCGCGAGTTTTCGCGCGCCCAAGGTGCCAGGGACCTGACATGCGGTTCGCGCGGTGGACATCGATGGCAGTGGCGGTCGCATTTGCGGTCGCCGACAGTGCTGTCGTGGCCGAGGCTCAGGGCAATATTTGCCTCGACCTGGAAGCGCGTCTCATTCAGCTCGATCGCGGTGCTAATAGTGGTGGCGATACGCATCAATACGACGTGCCGATCGCCCAGCAGCGCAATGAGATCGACCGGGCCACCGCAGAGGCGCGCCGTGCCGCCTGCCTTGGCGGCTTTCTCATCTTCCAGCGCAAGCCCGAGCCGAAATGCGGGAAGCTGATGGCGACCATCAAGCAGATGCAGGGCAATCTGCAACGGCTGATGTCCGCCCGTGGCCAGTTCGGCAATGACCCGTTCATGCTTGCCCGTGAGCGCAACGACGTGTTGCGCCAGCTGTCGATGAACCGCTGCGGACCGACCTATGCCTCCAACGAACGTCAGCCGGGCGGTGGCGGTCTCTTCGAAAGTCTCTTCGGCACAGCCCGCTTCCGGACATTCGGCGACGGCGGCTTCTCGGAGGGGTTGGGCGGCCTCGGCACATACCGCACGCTCTGCGTCAGAACCTGCGACGGCTTCTACTTCCCGATCAGCTTCTCGACTGTTCCGGGGCAGTTCAACGCCGACGCGGAAACCTGTGCAGCCATGTGCCCGGGCGCCGAAGCGGTGCTCTACACCCATCGCAACCCCGGCGAAGATGCCAGCCAGATGGTGTCGCTCTCTGGCGAGCCCTACACGAGCCTGCCGACGGCCTTCCGATACCGCCAAGAGTACGACAAGACCTGCACCTGCCGCGGGGCGACGACGGCGAGCACTGGCGAGTTCACTGATTTCACCCAAAATGATTCAATCGATTTGACCGGCGAAGCATCCGTCGCTCCAGCGGTCGTTCCGGTACCGTACCTTCGCCCCGTCCCCGGCGAGGACCCTGAAACCATAGCGAATCGCGCCGGCAAGCTTGTGCCGGGACCGGTCAGTCCGGTCAGCGAAACCGAGGTCGCCGGCCTATCCGCCGATGGCCAAAAGAAGATCAGGGTTGTTGGCCCTGCTTATTTCTACGGCCAGTAGGGGATTGCCACCGCAAATCAAGGCTTTCCCTTCGCCCTTACCTCTGCCACAACTCCGCGAAATCATGGTCCGTGTGGAGCTTTTCGAGATGCCCTTTTCAAAGAGCGGAGCGGTGTTCCAGTCGCGGACTCCCGGCATTGCCGTGGTCGTCGGCGTAGCATTGCTCGCTCTCGCCGGCTGTGCCGATCCAGTCGAACCGGCGCCAATGATGGATCCACCCAAGGTTCTTTACAGCGCGGTCGAGGATGACGGCTTCACAGTCTCGGCGATCAACCTGCGGACGATCGACCCGAAGTACCTGCGTCAGGTAGTCGACACGCCAACAACGATTTCCGGCGAACCGGGCGTGCTCGTTGTCGACCCGGCGAATCGCTTCCTGTACCTCACCCTCGCCGGCGGCAAATCGATGCGTTACGGCATCGGCGTCGGCCGCGAGGGGTTCGCGTGGTCGGGCGAAGCCGTCATCAAGGACAAGCAGCACTGGCCGAAGTGGTTTCCGCCGAAGGAGATGGTCGAGCGCGACCCGAAGGCTCGTCCCTACGCCGATGGCATGGACGGCGGTCCGACGAATCCGCTTGGTGCGCGGGCGCTATACCTCTGGCAGGGCAACAAGGACACGCTCTACCGCCTGCATGGGACCAGCGACCCGTCGAGCATCGGCAAAGCCGTCTCGAGCGGCTGCGTTCGCATGTTCAATCAGGACATCATTGACCTTTACGAGCGTGTGCCGCTGGAGACGAAGGTAATCGTGCTCCCCGCAGAGAACGAAGCCGACGCGCTGGTTACCGAGATCGTCGGCCCGGCGGTCCGGCCGAAGATCTAGCGAACCACGGTAATCCGCGTCGCGGCGCGGGTGATGCCGGTGTAGAGCCAGCGAGCGCGGTGCTCGCGGAAAGCAAAACTTTCGTCGAAAAGCATGACGTCGTCCCATTGCGAGCCTTGCGCCTTGTGGACCGTCAGCACATAGCCGAAGTCGAACTCGTCCGAGCGCTTGCGCTCGGCGAACGACAATGCATCGGCGGTTCCATCGAAGAACGCCGGGTTGATCGAAACCACCGTCCGCGCCTTGCCAATCTCGCTGTCTTCCGGCGTCAACGTGTAGCGCAGCAGACCCTTCCGCGCCTTCCGCGCCCGGTCCACGTGCCAAAGGCTGCCGTTGAGGAGGCCACGCTTCCGGTTGTTGCGCAGGCACACCAGCGTATCGCCGGCGACTGGCACCGGGCCTTTTCGTTCGAGCAACTCGCGAATCCGCCCGTTGTAGCTCCGCCGCGTATTGTTGCGGCCGACCAACACCTGATCGGCGGCAAGCACCTCCTCATGTTCGATATCGTCGCGCCCCACAACGCGGCTGCCGCCGTACGATCCCTCGTCGAGCTTGCCACCTTCACGGATGACCATCGACATGCGGATGATCGGATTCTCTGCCGCTTGCCGGTGAACCTCGGTCAACATGACGTCGGGCTCGGCGGAGGTAAAGAACCCGCCGCCGGCGATCGGCGGCAACTGGGCGGGATCGCCCAGCACGAGCACCGGCGTACCGAAGGAGAGGAGGTCGCGGCCGATCTCCTCGTCGACCATGGAACATTCGTCGATGATGATAAGCGCCGCCTTGCCGGCCTCACTGTCGTTGTTGATGACGAAAGTCGGCCCGTTCTCGTCCTCGCCACGCGACCGATAAATGAGGCTGTGGATGGTGCCGGCGCCGACGCAGCCCTTGGCGCGCATGACGTGCGCCGCCTTGCCGGTGAAAGCCGCGAACACGACACCGCCATCCGCACTCTCGGCAATGTGGCGGGCGAGCGTCGTCTTTCCGGTGCCTGCGTAGCCGAACAGACGGAACACTTGCGGTTCGCCGGCCTTCAGCCAGCGTGATACCGCGGCGAGCGCGGCGTCCTGTTGCGGCGACCATTGCACCGCCCTACCCCCGATCGCGGAACTTGTTCGTGATCGGGTAGCGGCGGTCGCGGCCGAAATTGCGACGCGTGATCTTGACGCCCGGCGCCGCCTGCCGGCGCTTGTATTCGGCGAGGTAGAGCATACGCTCGACCTTGCGCACGGTCGCCTCGTCGTGACCTCGGGCGACAACTTCCGCCACGCGCATCTCGCCTTCCACCAGGCACTCGAGGATATCATCGAGCACGTCGTAGGGCGGGAGCGAGTCCTGGTCGGTTTGGTTCGGGCGGAGTTCCGCCGTCGGCGCGCGGGTGATGACGTTCTCCAGGATGATTCGGCCGGGGGGCCCCAGCGCATCCTTCGGCTTGTGGGCATTCCGCCAACGGGCGAGATCGTAGACCTCGGACTTGTAGAGGTCCTTCACAGGATTAAATCCGCCGTTCATGTCGCCGTAGAGCGTGGCATAGCCGACCGACATCTCCGACTTGTTGCCGGTGGTTAGCACCATCGAGCCGAACTTGTTGGAGATCGCCATCAGGATCGTGCCGCGGGCGCGTGACTGCAGGTTCTCCTCGGTGATATCGGGCTTCTTGCCGGCGAAGAGTGGCTGCAGAGCTTGGCCGAAGCCTTCCACTGGCCCTTCGATCGGCACGATGTCGTAGCGCACGCCGAGCGTCTCGGCGATTTTCGAAGCGTCGTTCAGGCTCTCGTTCGAGGTGTAGCGATAGGGCAGCATAACGCAGTGGACGCGTTCCTTGCCCAGCGCATCCACCGCCATCGCCGCAACCACGGCGGAGTCGATGCCGCCGGACAGGCCGAGCACGACGCCGGGAAACCCGTTCTTGTTGACGTAATCGCGGAGGCCCACCACGCACGCGCGCCAGTTGGCTTCCTCAACATCGGGTAGCACGGCCTTCGGTCCGTCGACGCAGCGCCAGGCACCGTTGGTTTTCTTCCATGTGAGCACGGAGATTCCCGGCTCGAACTGCGGCATCTGGAAGGCGAGCGAACGGTCGCCATGGAGACCAAACGAGCCGCCGTCGAAGACCAACTCATCCTGGCCGTTGCACTGGTTGACGTAGATGAGCGGCAGGCCGGTCTCGACGACGCGGGCGACGGCGATCTGCATGCGATCGTCGGTTTTCTTGACCGAATACGGCGAGCCGTTCGGCACGATGAGAAGCTCGGCGCCGGTTTCGAGATAACACTCTGGCACCTGATCGAACCAGATGTCCTCGCAGATCGGGAGACCGAGCCTCAGGCCGCGGAAGCCGACCGGCCCCGGCAATGGCCCCTTATCGAACACGCGGAGTTCGTCGAAGACGCCGTAGTTCGGGAGCTCGACCTTGTAGCGCAGCCCTTCGACCTCGCCGCCGTCGAGAAGTGCTACGGCGTTGTAGACCTTGCCGCCCTCGGGCCACGGCGTGCCGATCACGACGCCGGGCCCACCGTCGGCGGTGTCCTTTGCCAACTCCTCGACAGCCTTCCGGCAGGCGTCCTGGAACGCGGGTTTCAGCACAAGGTCTTCCGGCGGATAGCCCGCGATGAAGAGTTCCGACAGCACGAGAAGATCGGCACCGCTGGCTGCGGCTTCGGCACGCGCCTCGCGCGCCTTCTTCAGGTTTCCATCGATATCGCCGACGGTCGAATCAAGCTGCGCGATGGCGATCTTGATCGTGTCGGTCAGGGTTGCTGCCATGGCGGGGGTTTAGCCCGCCAACGCCGCGCGAGCAATTGGCCTAACCTACGTGCTCCTGCAAGAACTTCACGGTCCGCATCCGCGCAAGCATCGCGCAGTGGGCGTTGTAGACCGGCGTGCCATCGCGGTTGAAGGCATGCCCGGCGGGATAGGTGAAGATCTGAACCATCGCAGGATCGACCGTCGCCTTGATCTTGTCGACGTCGCTCACGGGGATGCCGGAGTCCATCTCGCCGAAATGGAGCATCACGGGCACGCGCGGCTTCTCATCGAGGTGCTTGGCGACCATGCCGCCGTAGTATCCGATCGTCGCGGCGAGGCCCGGTAGCCGCGTCGCGGAGAGCCAGGCCAGCGACCCACCCCAGCAATAGCCGACCAGCCCAACCTTGCCCGCGCCTTTCACCTTGTCGATCGAAGCGGCGATGTCGAGGAGTGTCAGCTCGAGCGGGATTTTCGCGCGCAGCGCCACACCGCGATCAGCGTCGGCTTTCTCGTATCCGACCGCAAAGTTACGCTCGCCGCGCTCAAATATCCCCGGTGCGATCACGTGGTAGCCGTCTGCCGCGTATTCGTCGGCAACCTTCCTGATGTGCGGATTGACCCCGAATATCTCTTGCAGGACCACAAGCCCGCCGCGCGGCTTGTCCGGCACCTTGGCCTCATGGGCGGCGAACTCGAAACCGTCGCTCGCGGTAAGCATGATCTTGGTCATGAGGTCGTCCTTGTCTTTTGGCTGTGCCCGACACTAGACCGCCGCGCACGAAAAGGAAGGCATCACACCTTTATCACCACGTGCCTCAGGCTCCGCCGACGGCGGCCTTCCGGGTCGCCTGCCCAGCGCGGCTTTGCTTCAACAGCCCCGCAATCAGGAACGCCGCTTCGATTGCTTGCTCCGCATTAAGCCGTGGATCGCAATAGGTGTGGTAGCGGTCGTGGAGGTCCATTTCAGTGATCGCGCGAGCGCCGCCGGTACATTCGGTCACGTTCTGTCCGGTCATTTCGAGATGGACGCCGCCGGGAACGCTACCCTCTGCCTGATGGACGGCGAAGAAGCCGCGAAGCTCCGCCATGATGCGCTCGAACGGCCGTGTCTTATAGCTGTTGCCCGCCTTGATCGTGTTGCCGTGCATCGGGTCGCAAGACCAGACTACGTTCCGCCCCTCGCGCTTCACCGCGCGGATAAGCTTCGGCAAATGTTCCTCGACCTTGTCTGAGCCGAAGCGGCAGATGAGCGTGAGCCGCCCCGGTTCGTCGTCCGGGTTCAGCGCGTCGATCAGCTTGATCAAATCATCGCCACCGAGCGACGGCCCGCATTTCAGGCCGATCGGGTTCTTGATGCCGCGGGCGTACTCCACGTGCGCGTGATCGAGTTGGCGCGTGCGGTCGCCGATCCAGACCATGTGGCCGGATGTGGCGTACCAGTCGCCGGAAGTCGAGTCCGTGCGCGTCATCGCCTGCTCGAAGCCGAGCAGCAGCGCTTCGTGGCTGGTGTAGAAATCGGTGGTGCGCATTTCCGGGTGCGACTCCGGATCGATGCCGCAGGCGCGCATGAAATCGAGCGCTTCGGTGATGCGGTTGGCGAGTTCTTCGTAGCGCGCCGATTGCGGGCTGTCCTTGACGAAACCCAGCATCCACCGGTGCGCGTTCTCGAGGTTGGCGTAGCCGCCGGTGGCGAAGGCGCGGATCAGGTTCAGTGTCGCCGCGGACTGCCGGTAGGCAAGGAGCTGCCGCTCCGGGTCGGGGACGCGGGCCTCTTTCGTGAAGGCAATGTCGTTGACGATGTCTCCGCGGTAGCTCGGCAGGTCGACACCGTTCTGGCTCTCGATGTCGGACGACCGCGGCTTGGCGAATTGCCCGGCGACGCGGCCGATTTTCACCACCGGCATGGCACCAGCGAAGGTCAACACCACGGCCATCTGCAGGAAGAGGCGGAAGAAATCGCGAATGTTGTCGGCGGAGTGCTCGGCAAAGCTTTCTGCGCAATCGCCGCCCTGCAGCAGGAATGCCTCGCCGACCGCGACGCCGGCGAGTGCCTTCTTCAGCTTGCGCGCCTCACCGGCGAATACCAGCGGCGGGAATCCGGCAAGCTGCGCTTCGACGGCGGCGAGCTTCGCGGCATCCGGATAGGATGGTGCCTGCTCGATCGGCTTCGAGCGCCAGGTCGCCGGGGTCCATCCGTTCTTCATCACACGTGCTCCGAGGCCGGGAGGTATCAAACCGCCTGGCGGCGCGGGTTATAACGCCGCGCCTTGCCCTTGCCAAATCATACCCCGCACCAGACTTGAGCCGCTACTCCGCCGCTTCCCGGCGAATGCGCTCGGCCGGCCGGCCCATGGTGACAATCTCCTCGGCCAGCGTCGGATGGAGCGCGGTGGTGGCGTCGAAGTCGGCCTTGGTCGCTCCCATGCGGATGGGGATCGCAACCAACTGCACGAGTTCACTGGCGTTCGGCCCGACGATGTGGCAGCCGAGCACCCGATCGGTGTCGCCATCGACGATCAGCTTGATGAGCATGCGCTCGTCGCGGCCGGCGACACGGTTCGGCAGCGGCTTGAAGTTGGACCGGTAGATGTCGAGCGAGGCAAACCGCGACCGCGCGTCTTCCTCGGTCATGCCAACTGAACCGACTTCAGGATTGCCGAAGACCGCGACCGGGATGTTGTCGTATTCGACCGCTGTTGGGTTATCGCCGAACACCGTCTCGACAAAGGCCGAGCCCTCGCGGATGGCGATCGGCGTGAATTGCAGGCGGTTAGTGACATCGCCGACGGCGTAAATGTTGGCGACGGTCGAGCGCGAGTAGGCGTCCACCACCACGGCGCCGGCGCGGTCGAGCTTCACGCCGACAGCTTCCAGTCCGATGCCTCCGGTATTCGGGCTGCGGCCGATGGCGAGCAGCACTTCATCCACGGTCATCTCCGTCGCAGACCGGGTGACCGCGACGAGTCCATTCGCGGTCTTCTTGATCTCGGCCAAGTCCTCGCCGACGAGGATTGTAATCCCGCGCCGTTCCATGCCGGCGTGCAGTGCTTGGCGCGCCTCCACATCGAAACCGCGCAGGATTTCGGCCCCGCGGTGGATCAGCGTCGTCTCGGTACCGAATGCCGCGAACACCGAGCTGATCTCGACTGCGACATAGCTTCCACCGACGATCAACACTCGCTTCGGCAGCCGCGGCAGATGGAAGAATTCGTCGGACGTTATGGCGTGCTCGACGCCGGGAATGCCGAGATCGCGACGCGGCGCCCCGCCCGTTGCGATCAGGATCGTCTCCGCCGTCACCGAACGGTTCTCGGCGAGCAATCTGATCGTGTGCGCATCAGTGAGCACAGCGCGGCTGCGGATGATCTCGGCGCCGGCTTTCTCGAGGTTGCGGATATAGACGCCGGATAGCCACGACACGTCGCCCTGGACATTGGTGGCAAGCGTCGACCAGTCGAAGTGCAGCCCCTCGGCGCGCCAGCCGAAGCCGACCGAATCCTCGAAGGCCTCGGCATAGTGGGCGGCATGAACGAAGAGCTTCTTCGGCACGCAACCGCGCAGCACGCATGTGCCGCCGACGCGATCCTGTTCTGCTACAGCCACACGTTTGCCAAGTTCCGCCGCGCGCCGCGCGGCGCGCACCCCGGCCGAGCCCGCCCCGATGACGAAGAGGTCGTAGTCGTATTTTTGGTCGGGGCGGCTCACGGAGTTCGGCTACTGGATGTCGATGCCCTGGCTCTTCAGTTCCTTTTTCGCGTTGTCGATCAGTTCGTCGCCAACGCGATCGGACCAGCGCTGGACCGCGGTCAGAGATTCCGCATAGACGAGTGAGCCCACGTCCGCGAACTTCTGTCCGGCTGCGCTCTTGTAAAAGGTCGCGATCGTCTGCAGCTCTTCTTCGCTGAAATGCTTGGCCCAGACGCGAGCGACGTCTGTGTCGAGATCGTTGCGACGAACCGCCAGCTTCAGCGCAACCGCCTCGACGGTGTCTGCGATCTGCTTGAACATGTCGGGGCGGATGCGGATGAGACGATCCTGGGCCTGAGCGGCAAGTTGAGGCAGCACGTTATCGAACCCGCGCGATGCCTTGGCGCTCTTCACCACGTCAAGCGCGACGGCAAGATGGGAGGCACTGACCTCCTGCGCGGACGCGTAGGACGAACCGGCGGCCAGCGCTAATCCGAGGACCGCGGTCCGGACTAAATTACCGATGAGGGACATGACTAAAACGCTCCATAACGTGAGGGGGCTCATGGGGACAGCCATTCCACCCGGTCGCCATCGGCGATGATGGCACTGGTGGCAAGGCGAATGAAGAGGCCGTGTTCGACGACCCCGGGGATCTGCTTCAACGTGGCGGCCAGCCTATCCGGATCGGGGATGCGGCCAAATGATGCGTCGAGAATATGGTTTCCGCCGTCCGTGACGAAAGGTCCGTCACCAGCGTTTCGGAGCACGATCGGCCCGGACAGCCCTAGTTTGCCGGCGGTTCGCTCTATCGCCGCGCGCGTGGCACCTACGCCAAAGGCCACAACCTCGATCGGTAGGGGGAAGGCGCCTAGGGTTTTCACCAGCTTGGCCGCGTCGGCGACCACGATCATGCGCTTCGCCGCGGCGGCGACGATTTTCTCGCGCAGCAGCGCCCCGCCCCCGCCCTTGATCAGGGTAAGATGCGGGCCGATCTCATCGGCGCCGTCGATAGCGAGGTCCAGCACTGGCTCAGCGTCGAGCGTCGTCAGTGGCACCCCCTCGGCGATGGCGAGCCGCGCCGTCTGCTCCGACGTCGGCACGCCGACAACCTTCAAACCCTCACGAACCCGCGCACCCAGTTTGCGGACAAAATGCTCGGCCGTTCGTCCGCTGCCGAGGCCGAGCTTCATGCCCTCCCTGACCTCGCCGAGCACTGCTTCGGCGGCGCGCTGGCGCGAAGCATCGCCGGCCGGGGCTTTCGGAAGTGTCACCGGTCGAGCCCGCCCATCAGCATGTATTTGACCTCGACGAATTCCTCGACGCCGTAGTGCGAGCCTTCGCGGCCAAGGCCCGATTCCTTCACGCCACCAAACGGCGCCAGCTCGGTGGAGATGGCGCCGGAGTTGATGCCGATCATCCCGTATTCCAACCCCTCGCCGACGCGCCAGATTCGGCCGATGTCGCGGGCGTAGAAATAGGCGGCGAGTCCGAACTCAGTGTCGTTGGCCATGTCGATCGCCTCCCGCTCTTCCTTGAAGCGGTAGAGCGGCGCCACCGGTCCGAACGTTTCCTCGCGCGTGATCAGCATGTCGCGCTTGAGCCCGGTCAGGACGGTCGGCTCGAAGAACGTCCCGCCAAGCCTGTGGCGGTGGCCGCCAATGGCGATCTCGGCGCCCTTGTCGACCGCGTCCTTGATGTGAAGCTCGACCTTCTCGATTGCCGCCATATTGATGAGCGGGCCCTGCACAACGCCCGGCTCGGTGCCGTTACCGACCTTCAGCTTCTTGACGCCTTCGGTCAGCTTGGTCGCGAATGCGTCGTAGATCTTATCCTGCACGAGGATGCGGTTGGCGCAGATGCAGGTCTGACCCATGTTGCGAAACTTGGAGAAGATCGCGCCCTCTACCGCCTGATCGATCTCCGCGTCGTCGAAGACAATGAACGGGGCGTTGCCGCCAAGTTCGAGCGCCACCTTCTTCACAGTCGAGGCCGCCTGCCGCATGAGGAGCTTGCCGATCTCGGTCGAGCCGGTGAAGGCGATGCAATGGACGAGCGGGCTGGACGTCAGCTCCTCGCCGATCGCCGAGGCTTTGCCCGTGATGAGATTGAAGACGCTGGGTGGCATCCCGGCGCGCTCGGCCAGCACCGCGAGCGCCAACGCCGTCAGCGGCGTTTCGCCAGCGGGCTTGCACACCACCGTACAGCCGGCGGCAAGTGCAGGGGCGCATTTCCGCGTGATCATCGCCGCGGGGAAATTCCACGGCGTGATCGCCCCAACGACACCAATCGGCTGCTTGATGACGACGATGCGCGCGTCCTCGCGGTGGCTCTGGCTGGTCTCGCCATACACCCGCTTCGCCTCCTCGCCGTTGAACTCGACGAACGAGGCGGCGTAGTCGACCTCGCCGAGGGCCTCGGCCAGCGGCTTGCCCTGCTCGGTGGTCATTATGAGAGCGATGTCGCCGCGGTTCGCGATGATCAGCTCGAACCACTTCCGCATGATCCCGGCGCGCCCCTTGCCGGTCAACTTCGCCCAGGCCGGAAACGCGGCATGGGCTTTGGCGATCGCGTCCTTTGTTTCGGCCGCGCCGAAATACGGCACCTTGGCGATCACTGCGCCGGTCGCTGGGTCGGTCACCTCCGTCGCGGGCGTGCCGATCCATTTGCCGCCGACAAAGCACTGCTGGCGGAGAAGGGACGGGTCGCGAAGTTCCATGGGATTCCTCGATTTCTGGCGGCTTGTTAGCACCTCCCGCCCCTGCCTGTCACGGCAGCGACAGAGGGCGGTTTTGTCGCTATCTAGGGTGCTTCGACTCACCTTGGAGGCGACCTTGCTGACGGATGTGCTGCTGGCCATTGCTCATCATCTACTGATTTTTGCCCTCCTCAGCCTGCTGGTCACCGAACTGATCATGATCAAGCCAGGGATGGTGAGTGCCATCGTGCTTCGCCTTGCCCGCCTTGACATCGTCTACGGGGTCATCGCCGGGCTGATCCTGGTGGTCGGCTTCGGCCGCGTCTTCTTCGGCCTGAAAGGCGCGGAGTTTTATCTCGGCAATTGGGTCTTCTGGGCGAAGATCGCCGCGTTCGTGCTCGTCGGCCTGCTCTCTATTCCGCCAACGATCCGCGTCGCTCGCTGGCGCATCGCCGCGGCGAAGGACGCTGCGTTCGTTCCACCCGAGGCGGAAATCCTGTCGGTCAGGCGGTTTATGCACTACGAGGGCATCGTGTTTTTCACGATCCCGGTTTTCGCAGCGCTGATGGCGCGCGGCTACGGCCTCTGACGCGTGACACGACCAACGATAGTTTTCGACCTCGACGGCACGCTCGTCGACACCGCGCATGACCTGGTGGCGACGCTGAACGCCATCCTCGTTACCGAGGGCATGGTGCCGGTCAAGGTCGAGGCTGCCGTCGCGATGGTCGGCAGCGGAGCTCGCGTCATGCTGGAAGCCGCGTTCGCCGCCGAGGGCCGCGCGCTTACGCCGGAGACGCTGGACCGACTGCTTCGGGACTACATGGCGCTCTACGACGAGCACCTCGCCGACGAGAGCCGGCCCTATCCGGGTGCGGAAGCCATGCTCGATCGATTCGCCGCCGCGGGTTGGATGCTGGCTGTCTGCACCAACAAGTTCGAGGCCCCTGCCCGAAAGCTCCTCGACCTGCTCGGCCTCGCCCCGCGCTTCGCCGCGATCACCGGTCAGGACACATTCGCCTTCCGCAAGCCGGACCCTCGCCATCTCACCGAGACCGTCCGCCTCGCCAGCGGCACGGCGGACAACGCCATCATGGTCGGCGACTCGATCACCGACATCGACACTGCGCTCGCGGCCAACATTCCCGTGGTGGCGGTGTCGTTTGGCTACAGCCCGCTCCCGGTTGCCGACCTCAAGCCGACGCGGGTTATCGACCGCCTCGACAAACTTTGGGACGCCGTGGCCGGCATCCGGCGCGGACGGCCGTCGCCTTGACTTGGATTCGCCCCGTACCTTAATTGGCCCGCCTTCGGCCAGGTGGCCGGACGGGCGCGTAGCTCAGCGGGAGAGCACTCCCTTCACACGGGAGGGGTCACAGGTTCAATCCCTGTCGCGCCCACCATTTGCCCTCACGACGTTAGCATGCGTCTCGAAGCGTCGCCTTTCTGACACAGGGCGATGGCTAATACCGCCGCGTGCGCGGCAGGGGGCTATCGCGCCACCCATCTTTCGTGGCAGAAGCTCCGCCCCCGTCCGTCCCGCGAGAAGAATTGGAGTGTCCGATGTCCGTCGAAGCTGTTGATTCCGCTGCTTCGCCTGCAACCGACACGGTCGCAGCGGCGACAACGGTCAGCCCGCAGAATCTCACGGTCATCTACCTGCTGATCGTCTCGGCGTTCGTCGTGATCCTCAACGAGACGATCATGGCGGTGGCGATCCCGCACCTGATGGCCGACCTCAACGCGACGGCGAGCGCCGCCCAGTGGCTGACGACCGCCTTCCTTCTGACAATGGCGGTGGTCATTCCGGTGACCGGCTTCCTGATCCAGCGCATCAACACGCGGCCGATCTTCATCCTGGCGATGTCGCTCTTCAGCGCGGGCACGCTGATCGCGGCGATCGCAACGGGGCTGCCGGTGCTGATCTTCGCGCGCGTCGTCCAGGCCGTCGGAACGGCGATCATGATGCCGCTCCTGATGACCACCGTCATGACGCTGGTGCCGCCGGCGGCGCGCGGCAAGATGATGGGCAACATCTCGATCGTCATCTCGGTCGCGCCGGCGCTCGGCCCGACGCTGTCGGGCCTGATCCTCAACTATCTCAGCTGGCGCTGGATGTTCATCTTCGTGCTGCCGATCGCGCTGGCGGCGCTGGCGCTCGGCGCGAGCATGCTTCGTAACGTGACGACGACGCGCTATGCGCCGCTCGACTTTGTCTCGGTGGTCCTCTCGGCGTTGGCCTTTGGCGGCCTGGTCTACGGCCTCTCCAGCTTCGGGGAACCGGCGGGCAGCGAGGCTGGCATCCCGAGCTGGATCCCGCTCACGATCGGCGTCGTGGCGATGGTGGTATTCGTGGCGCGGCAGATCCAGCTGCAGGCGCACGACAAGGCGCTCCTCGACCTACGCACCTTCGCCTCAAAGGATTTCACGATCTCGCTGACGATGTTCGTGATCTTGATGATGGCGATGTTCGGCACGATCATCCTCCTGCCGATCTACATGCAGAACGTGCGCGGTCTCGATACGCTGCAGACTGGACTCGTGCTGCTACCGGGCGGTCTTCTGATGGGACTTCTTGGCCCCACTGTCGGCCGGCTTTTCGACCGCGTCGGCCCGCGGCCGCTGGTGGTGCCAGGCGCCATCGCGGTCAGCGTCGTCCTGTGGGCGATGACGCAGCTCGGGCCGACGACGCCGGTGCCGTTCATCCTCGCCGGCCACCTGGTGTTCAGCCTCGGCCTCGCGTTCCTGTTCACGCCGCTCTTCACGACAAGCCTGGGCTCTGTGAAGCCGCAGCTCTACTCGCATGGCAGCGCCATCCTCGGCTCGACCCAGCAACTGGCGGGCGCAGCGGGTGTCGCCCTGTTCATTGCTGTGATGTCGCTGCAGACCGCCTCGCGCGCCGCTGCGGGCGCGAGCCCGGTCGAGGCGCTGGCGGGCGGCATCCGGGTCGCCTTCACGATCGGAGCGGTCATCTCGCTCTTCGCGATCGCGACGGCGTTCTTCGTCAGGAAGCCGGCCGATCAGATGGGCGGCCACGGGCATTAGATTCGACAGCGTTCGAGCATGCCCAGAGGCCGGGATCGATCCCG
>JAYTZZ010000113.1:0-4378 GCA_043741595.1 Hyphomicrobiales bacterium
CATTGTCCGAGGGATAGACATCGTCGTCGGAGCAAAGCTCGTTGTGCAGGAAGAACAGGTCGATCCGCTCGACCCGCATGGTCGCGAGGCTCGCGACAAGCGAGGCGCGGAGGCGCGGATAGACCTCGTCGGGCGGCGGAGAGCCGATGCCGCATTTGGTGGTCAAGCGCACTCCCTCCGGCAGGCGTCCGCCGAAGGCCTCGCCGATCAGGGCCTCGCAGACCTTATATCCGGGGGCAGCATCGATGAGGTCGATGCCCTCGTCGACCGCCATTCTCAAAGTGGCGATCCCCTCCCCGCGACTGGTATCGCCCCAGACCTGTCCGATGCCACCGCCGCCGAGCGTCAGACGGCTGACCTCGCCAAGCGGGCCGAGCTGATGTTTCCACATAATCGTTTCTCTCTGTTCAGCCTCGCGCGGCGAAAGCGTCGACGCCGGTAAGGTCCGCCGACAAGGCCCACAGCCGGGCGGCTTGCTCCGGGTCTATGGCATGGCGGCGGACGCCGGGACCATCGCCTACGGCAAGCGAAGCGATGTCGCAGTCTTCGCAATAAAGTCCGCCGAGACCGACCAGTCGCGGAGACGCCGCCGCCCATACCTGCGTCGCCGAACCTTGCTGCGGAGTCTTGAACGTCGGGTCGGCAAGATCGCCATCCTCGTCGATCCAGCCGGCGGCGACCATTTCGTCTTTTGCCAGATGGCGCTGGAGGGGCGTGAGGATGCTGCCGGGATGCGCTGAGAACGCGCGCACGCCTGCGTCCCGCCCGAGGGCGTCGAGATGGACCGCGAACAGGGCATTGGCGGTCTTGGATTGTCCGTAGGCCTGCCATCTGTCGTAGCCATGGGCGAACTGCACATCGTCCCAACGAATGCCGGTGATGCCGTGCGCGCCGGAGGAGACGGCGACCACGCGCGCGCCGCCCGCCAGCGCCGGCCAAAGACCGTCCACCAAAGCGTAGTGGCCGAGATGATTAGTGGCGAATTGGGCCTCCCATCCCGGCCCGACACGCGTCTCGGGGCAGGCCATGATCCCCGCGCTGGCGATGACGATGTCGGCGCGGCGGCCTGAGGCGACGAAGCGTTCGGCGAACGCGCGGACGCTCTCCAGATCGGACAGATCAAGTCGGTCGACCTCGACGCCGGGTATGCCAGCCACCCCCTCCCGTGCGGCAGCAAGCCGGCGTGCGCCGACAAGGACCTTCGCGCCGACGCCGGTGAGCGCCCGCGTTGTCTCCAAACCAAGGCCGGAATAGCCGCCGGTGACGATCGCCAGTTTTCCGGTCAGATCTTTGCCCGCGAGAACCTCGTCGGCCGTCGTGCGGGATCCAAAGCCGGAGCCGATCGGTGCTTGTCTGCTGATCATTGTCGCCTCTTGAGTTTCTCCGAGAAGCGATAGTCGATGGAATCTGGACGACCCATACGCTAACGTCCGCCATTCTTTCGTGATCGTCCGGAACTCACCGTGGACCCTCTCTCCGACGTCCTCTCGCTGCTGAAACCGCGCAGCTACATCTCCGCCGGGCTCGACGCCGGTGGCGCTTGGGCGATCCGTTTTCCCGCGCCCGACGGGATCAAGTTCAATGCGGTGACGCGCGGCGCCTGCTGGGTCTTGGTTGAGGGCGACCCGGCGCCGCAGCGGCTCGAAGAAGGAGACTGCTTCCTCCTGACACGGGGACGTCCCTTCATCCTTACCTCCGACCTGTCGCTCCACCCGATCGATTCACAACCGATCTACGCAATGGCCGGAGACGGGATCGCGACATGCAACGGCGGCGGCGACTTCTTTCTCGTCGGCGGACGGTTCGCTTTCTCAGGCGATCACGCGGCGGCGCTGTTCGATGCCCTGCCGCCGATTGTTCATGTGCGCGAAGCCTCCAATCAGGCGTCCGTGCTCCGTTGGTCGCTGGATCAACTGGCGACGGAATTGCGCGACCGGCAGCCGGGCGGCGTCCTCGTGGCGGAGCATCTCGCGCACATCATGCTCGTGCAGATTCTGCGTCTCTACCTGACCGCGCGGAACGGTGCCGGCGTCGGCTGGATCTTCGCCCTCTCCGACCGGAAGCTCGGTGCGGTGGTGAGTGCGATGCACGCCGATCCCGCGCACGGTTGGACATTGCAGGAGCTTGCTTCGCTGGCAGGAATGTCCCGCTCGACCTTTGCCCAGAAGTTCAAGCAGGTCGTCGGCGCATCGCCAATGGACTATCTCACGCGATGGCGAATGCTGATCGCCGGCGACAAGCTGCGCAATTCCCGCGACACCGTCGCGTCGATCGCCATCTCGATCGGCTACGAATCCGAGAGCGCCTGCAGCACGGCATTCAAGCGGGTGATGTCGTGCTCGCCGAGACAGTATCAGCGCGGATAGTTGTCTCACCCCGAAACGAAAAACCGGCGGCCTTTGGGGCCGCCGGCTGGATCGTCAAAAGCTGGATGGTGCGGTCGAGAAGACTCGAACTTCCACGGGTTGCCCCACAGCGACCTCAACGCTGCGCGTCTACCAATTCCGCCACGACCGCACGAAATCGGGCCTCGTTTAACAAATCGGCATAGGGCTTACAAGGCGAGGCCAACAGCCCCGCCAGCGCGGCCCGAGGCTTGCCCGCGCGCGGGCGCTGGCCTAGGTCTCCCTCATGGAAAACGCGGTTCTGGATCGTTCCCTGATTGCCCACGACGGCGCTCCGCCGGTCGAATGGACGATCGCCGACGGACAGATCGCCTACCCTGACGCCGTTGCCGCGATGGAGGCGCGCGTTGCCGCGATCCGAGCTGGGGCGGCGCCCGAGCAGGTGTGGCTTGTCGAGCACCCGCCGCTCTACACCGCCGGCACCAGCGCGAAGCCTTCGGACCTGTTGGCGCCCGACCGCTTCCCCGTATTCACGACCGGCCGAGGTGGGCAATACACGTATCACGGGCCTGGCCAGCGCGTCGCCTACGTCATGCTCGACCTCAACCGGCGCGCGCCGGACGTGCGCCTGTTCGTCTCCACCCTGGAAGACTGGATCATCGCCACGCTCGCCGCTTTCAACATCAACGCAGGGCGCCGCAAGAATTGCGTCGGCATCTGGGTGCCGCGGCCCGACAAGGGCATCGGACGCGAGGACAAGATTGCCGCCATCGGCATCCGCATCCGCCACTGGATCACATTCCACGGGATCGCGCTGAACATCGACCCGGTGTTGGAGCATTTCTCGGGGATCGTGCCCTGCGGCGTCTCGAGCCAGAGCGTCACCAGCCTCGCCGACCTCGGCGTGGTGGTCGCAATGCCCGAGGTCGACGCAGTGCTGCGCCGCGAGTTCGAGACGCTGTTCGGGAAAACCGAAACTCAACCGCAGATGCGGTGGCTCTCCGGCGCGGCGCGGCCATCGCCGACATCACCAAGCGGCGCCGCATCTGGCGTTGCCGGGAACAGCTTGCGGAACGTGAAGCCGTAGGCGGTCGGGCCAAACCGTTCCAGGTGGGCGAGGCGCCGCTGGCCTTCGTTCGGTGTCGGAATGTGGCCGTCCGCGACCCACCACAGCGCAACATATTGCGCACCGAACAGCTCGAACCACTCCTTGCGCCGCTGGACGAAACGGCGGTGCATCGTCTTGTAGACGTACTCGTACAGCGCCTCGGGCGACGTCCACACCGACATGTTCATCAGGATCGAGACATCCTCGTAGGCGGAGATGGCGGTGGCATTGTTGCTGCCGTCGTCCGTGAGCCGCCAGACGAAGCCGGTACTGGATTCGGCGAGCGCGTTGATGGCGTCGAGGTTGTTTACGAAATCCGCGATGCGCGGGTCGGCGATCGGATAGAGGAGCCGCCCCACATTGATCTGCGCAATATGCATTCGCTTCTCCTGCCTCGCTCTCCCGATGGAGCGAGGCAAGACTACCGCAGGGGACGCCGGTGCGAAACAAGAGCGCCGCGACTGGGCGGCGGCCGGAATCCAACCGGCCACCGCCCGCGCTTAGCTGGCCGTCGGAGCTTTTACAGCATCGATGGCTTTAGCTAGTCCTTGGACGCTCAACTTGAACGTCAAGCTTTGTCCGGCGAGCGTATAGACGGTCGCCGTTGCGCTGGTCGCCTTGACCAGCGTCTGAATGAAGTCCGGAGCGAGGTTCGCGATCGCCTCACAGTGTCCCGCAATGCAGGACGTGAATGGCACGGCAATCGGTTTTTCAGTGCCGACGTCGATTACAACTCCACGGTTGACGAGAACGCCAGTCGGGGTCTGCCAAACGGCAACTAGATTGCCCGCCCCGTCATTCCCTATCAACCATGCAAAAACTACGGACTTTGTTTTTTCGTCCGTGAGTTGTTGGGCGATGGTGCACTGCTTTTTGGATGTCTGCGGATTCATCCCGCAGTTGAATATCCAGTCACCGATCGGCT
>JAYTZZ010000114.1:0-10120 GCA_043741595.1 Hyphomicrobiales bacterium
AGCATGTATCGCGCCAAGCGCCTCGGTCGGAATCGCGTCGAACGCGCCGGGCGCGAGGAGGCCAAGGACGACGTCTCTGTCATCCGCGTCGCGTGAACCCGGCCTTCTCCGCGGTCATCTCTTAACGATTGGTTGACCCAACCACTACGTTTGCAGATGTCCCGCTAACGTGAAATGAGGGCGACCGCGCTACCATCACGATCATTGGGTTGGGGGGCCGGTGGGATGACCGGCCATGTGCGCGAGGCTTTCCGTACCATGGTAATCGATCTGCCGACGCTGATGCTGGCCGGAAGCTTCGTTTCCGCCGTCAGCGGTGTGTTCCTGATCTTCGCGTGGATGCAGACCGACCGGGCGGACGGCGTTCTGTGGTGGGCAGCGGCCGATATCGTCCTCGCCGCCAGCATTCCGATGATGGCGTCCGGCGTGAGCACCGGGGCCCCGGCGGTAGTGGTCGCCATCACGCTCCTCAATTTGAGTCCGGCCCTCATCTGGGCTTCCGCCCGTGCGGTGAACCGCCGGCACATCGACTTTGCTCTCGTTGGCGCAGGCGCCATTCTGTGGCTCATCGCGTACGCGACACCGGTCTTCCGGGCGTCACCCGGCATGCAGGTCGGGCTAAACCTTCTCATCGTCGCTGTCTTCCTTCTCGCCGCAGCCTACGAGTTCTGGCATGCACGCGCCGAACGGCTGACCGCCCGCGGGCCGCTCATCGTCCTCCTTGTTCTCCACGCGTGTTTCTCCGTGGGCGGAGCCTTGGACGCCTTCTTCGGCGCCCTCTCGCCCGACGGCCTCACTGTGCTCCGCAACTGGCTGGGTTTTGTTCACCTCGAAACGCTTGCCTTCATCATCGGCACGTCGATCTTCACGGTCGCCATGGCACGCGAGCGAAACGAGTTGGTCGCGAAGATTGCTGCCAATACCGACGCGCTCACGGGCGTTGCCACCCGTCGCGCCTTCTACGACCAGGGCGAAGGCATTCTTGCCGCCACCATCGAGCAGGATTCGTCGCTGGCGGTAATTCTCTTCGACCTCGACACCTTCAAGTCGATCAACGACACGTTCGGTCACGGCCCGGGCGATGAAGTGCTGAAGGCGTTCGGCGACGCAGCGTTGAAGACGTTGCGCAGTTCCGATCTCATCGGCCGTCTCGGCGGCGAGGAGTTCGGCGCACTACTGCCGGGTGCCAGCATTGGCGCCGCCTACGTTGCCGCGGAGCGCATCCGCGTCTCCTTCGCCGAAGCTTGCGGCAAGATCGAAGGCGGCGCGATCAAGGCGACGGTCAGCGCCGGCATTGCTCAGACACACGCAGGGACCACGCTGGATACGTTGCTGCACGCTGCCGATCTCGCCCTGTATCGCGCCAAGATTGCGGGTCGCAACCGCGTCGAAGTCGCCGAGCGTTCGGATCAGGTTGCCCGCCGCGCCGACGTCCTCGCACGCGAGGTCGCCTGACCTCAGCTCGCGGTGATGGCGGCGCCGATCAGCGCCTTCGCTTCGTCTGAATCCCACGCCGCCGGACCCTCCATAACGCCGATCCTGCAGCCTTTGCCGTCGACGAGAAGCGTCGTCGGCAGGCCGAACGCGAGCCCACGGCGCTTCAGCGCGTTGAACACGGCGAGCGATGGGTCGGAATAGAAGGCGAGATTCGTGACGCCGATCTCGCCGAGGAATTCCTTCGCCCGTTCCGGCCTGGTTACGTCGAGGTTGACGGCCGCCACGGTGAACGTGCTGCCGCCCATCGATGATTGCAGGCGATCGAGGGTGGGCATCTCCGCCCGGCAAGGGACGCACCAGGTTGCCCACAGATTGACGAGGACGACCCGCCCTGCAAACGCCGCAAGGCTTGTGTCGCTCCCGTCCGGGGCCTTGAAGGCTAGATCGTCGAACCGCTCGGCCGTCTCCGCCGGACGGAACGCGGCGACCTCGTCCTTGACCAGCGGCGTCACCCGTTTCGCCGCGGCGAGCGCATCGGCGCAAGTAGCCGCGAGCGCTCCGCCGTTGCTATTGGCGGACCCTCTGACATATACCGCGACCGTCC
The DNA here is from genome assembly GCA_043741595.1 of Hyphomicrobiales bacterium. Taxonomy (GTDB): domain Bacteria; phylum Pseudomonadota; class Alphaproteobacteria; order Rhizobiales; family Kaistiaceae; genus DASZQY01. Next base: position 2,042 of record JAYTZZ010000114.1, read on the forward strand.
CGGCGAGGATGCCGGCGATGGCAGCGACGAGAAGCACGAGGCCGCGGGGTCGCTTTCGCGTTTCGGTCATCGAATTTCTGGGTTCCCGGAAGGTCGGATCATGAAGAACCGCATGTGGGGTGGCCGGTTTGCCGAAGGCCAGGACTCCGCCATGGAAGAGATCAACGCGTCGATCGATTTCGACCAGCGGCTCTTCCGCCAGGACATCCTGGGTTCGAAGGCGCATGCCCGCATGCTTGCCAAACAGGGCATCATCGCGGCAGACGATGCCGAAAAGATCGTGACCGGTCTAGACACGATCCTGCGAGAAATCGAAGCAGGATCGTTCACGTTCTCCCGCGCACTGGAGGACATCCACCTCAACATCGAGGCACGGCTGGCCGAATTGATCGGCCCGGCCGCCGGCCGGCTGCATACCGCCCGCTCGCGGAACGACCAGGTCGCAACCGACGTCAAGCTATGGGTACGCGACGCCATCGATGCGACCGACGCTGCGCTCGCCGGATTGCAGCACGGGCTCGCAGACAAGGCCCTCGCCGGTGCCGCGTTGGTCATGCCGGGCTTCACTCACTTGCAGGTCGCCCAGCCGGTCACCTTCGGCCATCACCTGCTAGCCTACGTCGAGATGATCTCCCGCGACCGCGGACGCTTTGCCGACGCGCGCGCGCGGCTTAACGAATCCCCCTTGGGCGCGGCAGCACTTGCCGGCACGTCGTTCCCGATCGATCGCGCCATGACCGCGACCGCCCTCGGCTTCGACCGGCCGGCGGCAAATTCGCTCGACGCCGTCGCCGACCGCGACTTCGCCATCGAGACCCTCGCCGCCGCGAGCATCTGCGCCGTGCATCTGTCGCGCTTCGCCGAGGAGATTGTTCTCTGGTCGTCGGCACAATTCGCCTTCGTCAGGCTCAGCGACAAATTCACCACCGGCTCCTCGATCATGCCGCAGAAGCGCAACCCCGATGCCGCCGAACTGGTGCGCGGCAAGACCGGCCGCATTGTCGGCGACCTGGCCGCGCTCCTCGTGGTGATGAAGGGACTCCCGCTCGCCTATTCGAAGGACATGCAGGAGGACAAGGAGCCGCTGTTCGACGCGATGGACGCGCTTGCGCTGTCGATAGCGGCGATGACCGGCATGGTCGCCGACATGACGCCGAACGCCAGCGCCATGCGCAAGGCCGCAGGTGCGGCCTATTCCACTGCGACCGACCTTGCCGACTGGCTGGTGCGGACCCTCGGCATTCCCTTCCGTCAGGCCCACGAGCTGACCGGACGGATCGTCGCCGCCGCCGAGGACAGAGGCGTCAGTCTCGAAAAGCTTCCGCTCGACGCGATGCAGGCGGCGGAGCCGCGGATCACCACCGAGGTCTATTCGGTGCTCGGGGCCCGCCAATCCGTGAAGAGCCGCACGAGCTTCGGCGGGACCGCCCCCGACAACGTCCGCAAGGAAGCCCGGCGCTGGCTGAAGCTGCTCGCCAAGGAAGCCAAAGCCTCCGCCGAGACTTGACGCTTTGCCCGCCGCGTTGGAATGGTATGGTGGCTTGCGTTGGCTGGCCGGAAAGGCCGGCGTTGCGCGGAAAATCTGGGGGTGCGCCCGTGGCGCCTGTTGATCGCCGTGTCCTGTCCCGAGCCGTGGTCATCGGCCTTATCGCCGCCGCGATCGGCCTGTCCGGCTGCGGCCGCAGAGGCGCGCTCGAAGCCCCACCCGGCATGGCGATGAAATCGGCGACCGCCGGCGAGGTTCCCGCCGCGCCGACGAAACCGAACAAGAAGTTCATCCTCGACCCCCTGCTCTAGCCGGCTACCTTCGTGAATCATTTCAACTATCGCGCCGGCGTGCTCCACGCCGAGGACGTGCCCTTGCCGGAGATCGCCTCCGCGGTGGGGACGCCGTTCTATTGCTATTCGACGGCGACGCTCGTCCGCCACTATCGCGTCTTCCGCGACGCGCTCGTCGGGCTCGACGTGCTCATCTGCTACGCCATGAAGGCGAACTCCAACCAGTCGGTGATCCGCACCTTCATCAAGGAGGGTGCCGGCGTTGATGTAGTTTCGGAGGGCGAACTCCATCGCGCTCTCGCCGCCGGCGCCACACCCGACAAGATCGTCTTCGCCGGCGTCGGCAAGACGGCGCGTGAGATCGCGCTCGCCCTTGATACCGGTATCCTCTGCTTCAACGTCGAGTCGGAGCCGGAGCTGGAGCGCATCTCCGAGATCGCCACGGCGAAGGGTCAAACCGCTTCGATCGCCATCCGCGTCAATCCGGACGTGGATGCCAGGACCCACGCCAAGATCACCACCGGCAAGGCCGAGAACAAGTTCGGCATCCCGTACGAGCGTGCCCGCGCCGTCTATGCCCGTGCCGCCGCGCTGCCGGGGATAAAGGTCAGTGGCGTCGACATGCATATCGGCAGTCAGATCACCGACCTCGCCCCCTACGACGAAGCCTATGGACGCCTCGCCGATCTCGTTCGCAACCTCCGCGCCGAGGGCCACGCCATCGATCATGTCGATGCCGGCGGCGGCCTTGGCATCCCCTACCGGCTCGACGATCCGCCGCCGCCGGAGCCCGCTGCCTACGCCGAGATCATCCGTCGTCGCCTCGGCAATATCGGCGCACGCATCCTGTTCGAGCCCGGCCGTGTCTTTGCCGGCAATGCCGGCATCCTCGTCTCCGAGGTCGTCTACGTGAAGACCGGCGCGGCCAAGACGTTCGTGATCCTCGACGCCGGGATGAATGATCTGATTCGCCCGACGCTCTATGAGGCACACCACGACATCCGCCCCGTCCGCGAAGCCGATCCGAAGGCGAAGTCGATCGTCGCCGATGTGGTCGGCGGCATCTGCGAGACCGGGGACTATCTGGCCCTCGGCCGCGCGCTTCCGCCGCTCGCCTCCGGGAATCTGGTTGCGATCATGACTGCCGGAGCCTACGGCGCGGTTCAGGGTTCGACCTACAACTCGAAGGCCCTTGCTCCCGAAATCTTGGTGAACGGCTCCGAATGGGCGGTCGTCCGCCCGCGCCAGAGCTACGACGCCCTCGTCGGCCTCGACAAAATCGCGCCCTGGCTGGCCTGATTCAGCCTCTCCAATTCGTGAACCCTGTGTCCGGCCTGCACCTCGCTTTAAAGCGACTCTATGTTACCTTCCCGTGGGGAGACGGGGGCGAAAGCGGATTTGCGATGAGCGATCCCGGTCAGGGCCGATACCCCGAAAGAGCCGCGGCGGAGACGGACGCGCGCGTCCGCATCAACCGTGCGGTGGGCCGTGCTCGCCTCAATCTCCTCTGGGAATCGATCTGGCCGCTGGTTGCGCCGTTCGTCGCCCTTGCCGGACTGTTTGCAGCGCTGTCGTGGTTCGGCCTGTGGCGGCTCACCTCAACGCCCGTGCGTTTCGCCATCCTTGCCGTCATCGCAGCGGCAGTCGTCTACTTTCTGACGCGCGTCATCCGCTTTGCCATGCCGAGCCGCGCCGCCGCTTTCGCGCGCGTCGAGCAGGCGACCGGCGCGCTGCATCACCCGGCCACGTCGTTCGCCGACCGTCTGGCATCGGCGCCCGGCGACCCGACCGCCGAGGCGCTGTGGATGGCGCACCGGCAACGACTGCTCGCGGCGCTGGAGCGTCTGCGTGCCGGTACGCCGGCTCCGAAGCTCGCAGTCCGCGACCCCTTTGCCTTGCGTTTCCTCATTGCCCTGATGGTGGTCGTGGGATTCTTCGTCGCCGGGCCCGAGCGCATAGATCGCCTCGGCGAAGCTTTCCGCGGTGGCGAATCGGCAGCGGCGACCATTGCCCGCATCGACGCATGGGTGACGCCGCCCGCCTACACTGGCCGCGCGCCAATCTTCCTGACCGGCGAAGCGGCGCGACCGGTGGGCACAGAGTATTCCGTTCCGACGGGCAGCATAGTCACGGTCAGGACAGGTGGCACCCACGATCTGGACGTGGTCGCCACGGCCGCAGGCGCCGAGACCGCCGTCGCCGCGACCGCCGTTGCAAAAGCCGCCGCCACGGATGCCGTTCCTCCGCTCGAACATCAGGTCACGCTCGCCGCAGCCGGCAGCGTCGCCGTCAGGAAAGCCGGGCGCGAGGTTTCCGCGTGGAGCTTCGTCGTCGAGGGTGACAAGCCACCGGTGATCGCCATTGTCGACAAGCCGAAGGTCAGCGCCAGCGGTGCATTGCATCTCACCTATTCGATGGAGGACGACTACGGCGTGATCGCGGCCTTCGGCGAGATCGCGCCCGTCGACACAGAGACGAAGGGCGTTGCCGGAGCGCGTCCGCTGTTCGAGGCACCTACACTCCCCCTCTCGTTGCCACAGCTCCGCACCCGTAAGGGCACTGGCGACACGACGCGCGACCTCACCTCGCATCCGTGGGCTGGCGCGAAGGTGAAACTGACGCTCGTTGCTCGCGACGAGGCCAACCAGGAAGGACGCAGTGCGCCGGTTGAATTGACGCTGCCGTCGCGCACGTTCGTCAACAAGCTCGCCCGCGCGGTCGTTGAGCAACGCACGCGTCTGGCGCTCGACGCCAATGCAGCGGACGGTGTCGCCAACGCTGTCGATGCGCTGACCATGGCGCCGGAGAAGAGCATCCCGAACACGACGGACTATCTGAAGCTCCGTAGCGCGTACCATCGCCTGGTGGCGGCGCGGAGCGACGACGATCTTCGCGCCATGGTCGACTATCTGTGGACGATCGCCCTTGGTCTGGAAGACGGCGGCCTTTCGCTGGCCGCGCAGCAGCTTCGCGCGGCGCAGGACGCGCTCCGCGAGGCTCTGGAGAACAACGCGTCGGACGAAGAAATCGCCAAGCTCACGCAGGACCTTCGCGACGCCCTTCAGAAATTCATGCAGGCGCTGGCCGAACAGGCGCGCCGCAACCCGCAGGCGTCGAACCTGCCGCCTAACGCCGATGTCCGCACGCTCCGCGCCGAAGACTTGGAGCGCATGCTCGACCGCATCGAAGACCTCGCCAAGACCGGGGCCCGCGACGCAGCTCGCCAGCTTCTCAGCCAGCTCCAGAACATGCTGGAGAACCTGCAGGCCGGCCAGCCGCAGATGGGCGACAACCAGCAATCCGACCAGATGATGAAGAATCTGGATCAGCTCGGCGACATGATCCGCAAGCAGGAAGACTTGATGAACCGGACGTTCCGCGCCGACAAGGGCAACAGCCCGGACGGCAAGCCGATGACCAAGGAGGAGCTCGAACAGGCGCTCCGCGACCTGCAGTCCGGCCAGCAAGCGCTGAACGATGCTCTCGAGAAGCTGATGGAAGACATGAAGAGCCAGGGCATGCAGCCGAATGGCAAGCTCGGCCAGGCGGGCGAAGCGATGGGCAAGGCCGCCGATGCCCTCGGCAGGGGCCGGACTGGCAACGCCGTCGGCCAGCAGGGCTCGGCCCTCGACGCACTCCGTCAGGGCGCGCAGGGCCTTGCTCAGCAGATGGCGAACGGCAACGGCGGGCGCGGTGGCGGCATGCGCAACGGTGACGGCAATTTCCCCAATGACGATCCGCTCGGCCGGCCGCAGCGTTCGACCGGCGCCGACTTCGGCTCGACCGTCAAGGTTCCCGACGAGATCGATACGCAGCGCGCCCGCGAGATCCTCGACGCGATTCGGAAGCGTCTCGGCGAGACCATGCGTCCCGAATTCGAGCGCGAGTACCTCGAGCGCCTGCTCGACCGGTTCTGACCGGCTTGTTCTCGATCACGCCGACGAACGGCAACTCGCGGAACGCGTGCGCCACGTCCATGCCGTAGCCGACGACAAAAAGATCGGGCACGACGAAGCCGACGTGCTCGGCCTTGAGCGGCTGGGCGAGCTTGCCGGGTTTTTCGAGAAGGACGGCGACAGCGACACGCTTGGCGCCACGCTTGGCCATGAGGTTCTTGGCGAAGGCGATCGTCCGGCCCGATTCCAGAATGTCGTCGATGATAAGAACGTCGCGCCCGGAGACGTCGCTTTCAACATCGCGGATGAGCTTCACCTTGCCGGTCGACGTCGTGCCGGTCCTGTAGCTCGAGAGCGAAATGAACTCGACCTCGGGAGCCAGTCCCGCGCCATGAAGCGCGCGGATCAGATCGGCGGCGAAGACGAAGCTGCCCTTGAGAATCGAGACAACCAGCAGGTTGCGATAGCCGGCAGCGGCAATCTCGGTGGCAAGAGTCAGGTTACGCGCCGCTATTGCCTCCGCGTCATAGAGAACGCGGAGGGACTTGCCCCTCACTTTCGGCATCGGAAACCTTCGACGATCAGGGCCGCGCGACGCCCTCGCGCGCGGCAAGATTGAGCGTCACCTGAGTAGCATCATCCGGCGGCGAGGCAAGCGCGCTGCGGAAGCCGATCGAACGACCGGCGGCAAGGCCGGTGACGGAAGGCTCCACCAGCCAGGATGTTACCGCGCCGCCACCGGGCGAGCGAAGCGTGATGCGGATCGCCGGCAACGAGACATCGCTGCCCGAGCGATTGACGATCTCGCCCTCGACGAAAAGCGTGCTGAGACTGCCGAGGTGAACGGTTTCACTGCGCACCCGCTGGAATTCGAGCTGGGCTACCTCCGCCGGTAGTCCGTTGAGCACGGGAAAAGCGGCGACGATCGGCGCTCGTAGGAGCACGATGCCGACAAGCGCGCCGAAGATTGTGCAAAAGATTTTCAGCGCGCGCCGGTCGCGCGGCAGCTCGCGAGCCAGCGGCGGCTCGCGACGATGGGGCGGTGGCAAGCGTTTGAAGCCGGGGCCGATGTGCTCGATGACGATTGCGTCAGCAACTTCCATCAGCGTCGCCGGCAAGACGCGTTGAAGGGCGGGGCGCGCATAGGGATCGTCCTCGAAGCGGCGCGCCAGCCAGCGCGTGCGGCACATATCGCAACGAATCATCGAACCGGCCGGGTCAAGATCGGACTCAGGAATCGACGCAACGCTTGCGCACTGGGGACAACGAACAGTCATGCAGATCGAGGATACGTCCAGATGGTTAACATGCCGGAAACCCGCCAAGGTCGTGCCGGCGGCGATACGTGGCCATGCCCCGCCCTTGCCTTGATCGCATGGTGATCGTTAACAGAGGCGAGGCTGGCGACAGTCGGAGGCTTGCGACGGGAATGAGCCGGGTGCGGGAACCGGCTGATAGATGAGGCACCGGGCACCTTGATCCGTTTTGAAAACGTCGGCCTGCGCTACGGAGTGGGGCCCGAAGTGTTGCGCGATCTATCCTTCGACGTCGGGCCGAAGTCGTTCCAGTTCCTGACTGGCCCGTCGGGCGCCGGCAAAACGTCGCTCATCCGCCTCTTCTTTCTCGCACTTCGGCCGACCCGTGGGCTGATATCGGTTTTCGGCCGCGAGGTATCGGGTCTGGCGAAATCGGAACTGCCGGCGCTCCGCCGCCGGATTGGCGTCGTCTTTCAGGACTTTCGCCTGCTCGATCACCTGACCACGTTCGAAAACGTCGCCCTCCCCTTCCGCGTTCTTGGCCAAGAGGAAGCCGCCTACCGCGCCGACGTGATCGATCTGCTGCGCTGGGTTGGCCTCGGCGACCGTATGCACGCCTTGCCGGCGATCCTTTCCGGCGGCGAGAAGCAGCGCGCTGCAATCGCCCGCGCCCTCATCACGAAGCCCGAGGTCCTGCTTGCCGACGAGCCGACCGGCAATGTCGACCCTCCGCTCGCCAAGCGCCTGATGCGTCTCTTCGTCGAACTGAACAAGCTCGGCACGTCGGTGGTCATCGCCACACACGACATCAACCTGATGAACCAGTTCGACGCACGTCGTCTGGTGCTCGAGGACGGCCGGCTGACGATCTATGACTAACACCGACCTCGCCCACAAAATCCAGATCGCGAGCTTCCGCCGGCAGACGCGCCAGGCGACGTCGAAGCCGAACCAGCTCGTGCCGGCAGGCACCGTCGCCGGCAACGCGCTCACGGTCGTCATCGCCATCATGAGCTTCCTCGCCTGCCTGACGCTCGGCGCGGTAACGCTGGTCCGCGACGCCTCGCGCGACTGGCAGCTCGACATCCAGCGCGAGGTCACCATCCAGGTGCGCCCGGTCGACGGCGTCGACATCGAGACCGAAGCGG
>JAYTZZ010000115.1:0-10087 GCA_043741595.1 Hyphomicrobiales bacterium
CCGAACAGTTTCCGCACTGGGCCTGACGAGCGCGGCTTCTTCGGCTTGCATGGCGGGCGCTTTGTCGCCGAGACGCTGATGCCGCTCATCCTTGAGCTCGAGGCGGCGTACACCAAGGCGAAGAATGACCCGGCCTTCCACGCCGAGCTGACTAACCTCAACACCCACTACGCCGGCCGTCCCTCGCCGCTCTATTTCGCCGAGCGGCTGACCGAACATCTTGGCGGCGCGAAAATCTACCTGAAGCGCGAAGAGCTCAATCACACCGGCTCCCACAAGATCAACAACTGCCTGGGGCAGATTCTGCTCGCACGCCGCATGGGCAAGACGCGCATCATCGCCGAGACCGGCGCCGGTCAGCACGGTGTCGCCGCCGCAACGGTCTCGGCGCGCTTCGGTCTTCCGTGCGTGGTCTACATGGGCGCCACCGACATAGAGCGGCAGATGCCGAACGTGTTCCGCATGCGGATGCTGGGCGCGGAAGTCCATCCGGTGACCGCCGGCAACGGCACACTGAAGGACGCGATGAACGAGGCGCTTCGCGACTGGGTGACCAACGTCGAGAACACCTACTACCTGATCGGCACCGCCGCCGGCCCGCACCCCTATCCCGAGATGGTGCGCGATTTCCAGTCGGTGATCGGCAACGAGACGCGCGAGCAAATCATGGAGATGGAAGGCCGTCTGCCCGACGCCATCGTTGCATGCATCGGTGGTGGCTCGAACGCCATCGGCATCTTCCACCCGTTCCTCGACGATCGTCAGGTCGCGATCTTCGGCGTCGAAGCCGGCGGCTACGGTCTCGAAGTCGAGAACGGCCACGCTGCTTCGATGAGCGGCGGACGGCCGGGCGTGCTGCACGGCAACCGCACCTACCTCCTCCAGGACGCCGACGGACAGATACTCGAAGGCCATTCGATCTCGGCCGGCCTCGACTATCCGGGCGTCGGGCCGGAGCATTCGTGGCTGAAGGATTCGGGCCGCGTCACCTACGTCCCGGCGACTGACAAGGAAGCGCTCGACGCCTTCCAACTCCTCACCAAGATCGAAGGCATCATCCCGGCGCTCGAGTCGGCGCACGCGCTCGCCTACGTCGCGAAGCTCGCGCCGACGATGGCGAAGGACAAGATCATCGTCGTCAATCTCTCCGGCCGCGGCGACAAGGACGTGTTCACCGTCGCCAAGCACCTGGGGATGGACATATGAGCGGCGGCTCGACGCGCATCGACCGACGCTTTGCGGCATTGAAGAAAGAGGGCCGGCCGGCGCTGGTGACGTTCGTCACCGCCGGAGATCCCGATCACGACACGTCGCTCGCGATCATCAAGGCGCTGCCGAAAGCCGGCGCCGATATCATCGAAGTTGGAATGCCTTTCTCCGATCCGATGGCCGATGGTCCGGCAATTCAGGCATCCGGGCAACGCGCTTTAAAGTCCGGACAGACCCTCAAACGCACACTTGCGATGGTCGAACAATTCCGGGCAACGGACCCGGACACGCCGATCATCCTGATGGGGTATTATAATCCCATCTACTCCTATGGAAACGAGCGTTTCCTCAACGATGCCAAGGGTGTAGGGGTGGACGGCCTGATCATCGTCGACCTGCCGCCTGAGGCTGACGACGAACTCTGCCTGCCGGCGCTGAAAATCGGCTTGAATTTCATACGCTTAGCCACACCTACCACCGACGACAGGCGACTCCCGGCGGTGCTGAAAAACACCTCCGGATTCGTCTATTATGTCTCGATTCTGGGCATTACCGGAATGGCCTCTCCCGACGCCTCCAAGGTCGCGAAAGCAGTGGAAAGAATCAAGCGGCACACCACGTTACCGGTGGCGGTCGGCTTCGGTGTGAAGACGGCCGCGCAGGCCCGCGCTATCGGTCGCGCCGCCGACGGAGTTGTTGTCGGATCGGCGATCGTCGGCGCGGTGAAGGACTCGCTTGACGCCCAAGGTCGGGCGACAAAAACGACAGTGTCGGCAGTTACTGACCTCGTCGCCGAGCTCGCCGACGGCGTACGCGCGTCACGCGTCGAAGCCGCAGAATAGGAAGCGAAAATTGAGCTGGATCAGCAACGTCGTCCGCCCGAAAATCCGCAGCCTCCTCAACAAGCGCGAGGTGGCGCAGAACCTCTGGATCAAATGCCCGGAGACGGGCGAGATGGTCTTCCATCGCGATCTCGAGGCGAACCATTTCGTCATCCCGGGCTCCGGCTATCACATGCGGATGACGACGCAGCAGCGGCTGGACCATTTCTTCGATCGCAGCGAATACGAGCACGTCGCGCTGCCCGACGTGCCGATCGATCCGCTGAAATTCCGCGATGAGCGCCGATACACGGAGCGCCTGCGTGACGCGCGCGCGAAGACCGGGGCGATCGACGCGGTGCAGGTGGCGACAGGCACCGTTGAAAACGTGCCGGTAGTCGCCGCCGTGCAGGACTTCGCCTTCATGGGCGGCTCACTCGGCATGGCCGCGGGCGAGGCGATCATTACGGGCATGCTAACGGCGGTGGAGCGTAAGCAGCCGTTCGTGCTCTTCGCCGCGTCCGGTGGAGCTCGCATGCAGGAAGGCGTCATGTCGCTGATGCAACTGCCGCGTACGACGGTGGCGGTAGAGACGCTACACGACGCCAAGCTTCCCTACATCGTCGTGCTCACCAACCCGACCATGGGCGGCGTCACGGCGTCCTACGCGATGCTCGGTGACATCCATCTCGCCGAGCCTGGCGCGCTGATCGGCTTCGCCGGCCCGCGGGTGATTGAGCAGACCATCCGCGAAAAGCTTCCCGAGGGATTCCAGCGCTCCGAATTTCTGCGCGATCACGGCATGGTCGATCTCGTCGTGCATCGTCACAAGCTGCGTGACACCATAAGCCGCCTCTGCCGGCTTCTCGGCAGCGACGCGCTGCCCGCCAACCTGCCTGTGGCGGCAGAGTAGGTCTCATCCCCCGCATGGATCGTTCGAGCGCCATCCTGGAGCGCCTGCTGACGCTCCACCCGAGGGAAATAGATCTGTCGCTTGAGCGTGTCGAGCGGCTGATGGCCGACCTCGGTCATCCGGAGCGGCGTCTGCCGCCTGTCATCCATGTCGCCGGCACCAACGGCAAAGGCTCGACGACGGCGTTCATGCGGGCGGTGCTGGAAGCCGCCGGCAAACGAGTTCATGTCTACACGTCGCCTCATCTCGTGCGCTTCCACGAACGCATCCGCATCGGAAAGCTCGGCGGCGGTCGCTTTGTCGACGAGGATGAGCTCGCCGACGCACTGATCCAGGTGGAGAAGATCAACGCCGGGCGGCCGATCACCCAATTCGAAATCACCACCGCCGGGGTGTTCGACATCTTCACGCGCCATCCAGCCGATGTCGTTCTGCTCGAGGTCGGCCTTGGCGGGCGTCTTGATGCTACCAATTTGATTGCGTCGCCGCTCGCCACTGTGATCACGCCGGTGGCACTCGATCATGAGAAATTCCTTGGCGATACGATCACGGCGATCGCGCACGAGAAGGCCGGCATTTTGAAGCGCGGACGGCCGGCGATCATCGGGCCGCAGAGCGAACAAGCGCTCGCCGAGATCGAGCGCGAGGGCAGGCGGACGCGTGCTGACCTCTTCATCGCCAACCGCGATTGGGTCGCGTACCCGGAGGGTGGACGGCTGGTCTACCAGGATGAGGACGGATTGATCGATCTGCCGGCACCGCGCCTGCTCGGTCGCCATCAGTTTGCCAACGCGGGGGCCGCGATCGCCGCGCTTCGCCGGGCGAAGCTTGCTCTGCCGCTGGCCGCGTTCGAGACAGGCATGTTCACGGTCGACTGGCCGGCGCGGCTGCAATCGCTCTCCTCCGGGGCGCTGTTCGCGAGACTTCCAGACGCCGAACTCTGGCTGGACGGCGGTCACAATCCGGCGGCCGGGGTGGTCATTGCAGAGGCGATGGCCGACCTCGAAGAGCGCACGCCGAAGCCGCTTATCCTCGTTTCAGGGATGCTGAACACCAAGGACCCGGTCGGGTTCTTCAAGCCGTTCGCGGGCCTTGCCCGGCGCGTCTACACGGTGCCAGTACCCGGTTCGACCGCCAGCCGCGACCCGGTTGAACTAGCAGCAATGGCTAAGGTTGCGGGATTGACCGCCGAAGCGACGAGCGACGTTGGCGCTGCGCTCGGCGCCATTGCGCGCGACACGCATGGCGCATCGCCGCGGGTGCTCATCTGCGGGTCGCTCTATCTTGCAGGAGCGGTACTTGCGGCGAACGGTACGCCGCCGACGTGAGCGCGATCAGATCGCGCTTTTGATCCAGTCCGACAGGCGGCTCTTCGGCACGGCGCCGACCTGCATCGCCGTCGGCTCGCCGTTCTTGAAGACCATCAGGGTCGGCATCGAGCGCACGCCGTAGCGTGTGGAGACCGCCGGATCGACATCGACGTCGAGCTTTACGATCTTGACCTTGCCGGCCAATTCCTCGGAGATCGCTTCCAGAGACGGCGCGATGGCGTGGCATGGTCCGCACCACGCGGCGGTGAAATCGACGACCACGGGCAGCGACGAGCCAAGGACTTCCGCTTCGAAGGAGGCTTCAGTAACTGCGACGGTCGCCATCGGCGAATCTCCTGTTTCTCTGTCGTGAGGCTAGGGCTTGGGGCACCCGGATCAAGGAAACGCTTTTCGTATCGGCCCGGAATGACGGCAACAAAAAACCCGGCTTGCTTCCGGGTCCTTCGAATGGTTGGAAAACGCTAGATGGCGCCTTTGATCCAGTCCGACAGGCGGCCTTTCGGCGCGGCGCCGACCTGCATCGACGTGGGTTCGCCGTTCTTGAACATGATCAGCGTCGGGATCGAGCGCACGCCGTAGCGGATGGTGATGTTCGGGTTTTCGTCGACGTTCAGCTTGGCGATGGTCACCTGGCCGTCCATCTCAGTCGCGATTTCTTCGAGCGCCGGAGAAATCAGCCGGCAGGGACCACACCATTCAGCCCAGAAATCGACGACAACAGGACCGGAAGCGCCGAGAACGTCCTTGTCGAAATTGGCGTCCGTGACTGTCGCTGGCATCTTCTAACTCTATGGTGAGATTGAGAGACTGTGGAAAGGTATGGGGCCGCCACGGTAAGTCAAGCAACCGCCGGGATGCGCGGGTCTGGTCTGCGAATCCGGCATCACGGAAGGGCGGGTTTCAGCGCTTCCAAGGGGATTTCCATGAGCGAAGGACGGTCGGTCCACAGCAGTCCTACGGCGATTCTATGGTCGGGGTACAGGCGCTCGATGAGCGTACGATAGATTGCGAGCTGGGTGATGTAGGCGGGGGGAACGTCGTCGAGTTTTTCGGGTGCCGGGCGGTTGGTCTTGTAGTCGACGATGAGTACTCGATCGGGCGTTACCGCCAGCCGGTCGATGCGGCCGGTGACGGTGGCTACGCCGAGGCGACCGGCGATCTCCACTTCGGCGCGACTGTTCTCGCCGAAGGCTTCGGCAAAACCCGCGTGGTCGAGAACGGCCAGAACTTCCTCCAGAAGTTTTCCGCGATCTTCGTCCGACCACGACTTTGCGAACGCCGCTAGATAGCGCGCCCCGATTTCTGCGCGACGATCGGGCGCGATATCGGGAAGCGACTCCAGCATACGGTGTATGAGACGGCCGCGCTCCAGCGCGAGCTTGGTCGCAGGATCGTTGCGCGCGAAGAATGGTGCGGGGACAGTGGGCTCACCCGCCATCGCCGACGACGGCGTGATACGAACCGGCACGGGGGGTGCGGCAGGTGCCGCGCGTTTCGCCCATTCAGGTAGCTCGGCGACGATCGTCGCCTCAGTCACCGCGACGGTTTCTCGCCCAGCCACGAATGCGGCGGGGCGCCACTCAAACTCAACCTCGCCATCGGCCGCCTGCCTCTCGACCAGCCCGTCCTTGAGACCCTGCGTGACGAGGGGGTGCCAGCGATTGTCGTCCTTGAGGCTCTGTTTGGCCAAGCCGACCACATAGAGCTGGTCCTTGGCGCGGGTCATGCCGACATAAAGCAGGCGCCGGTATTCCTCCCGGTCCCGCTCACGCTCCCTTTCCACGCGCTCGCGCACGGCCGTGGGCATCGCTTTGATGGTTCGCATCCACACGACCGGACCCGGCGAAAGTGGATCCGGATCGTCGGCCAGCGGCAACACCTTCGTGTCATGGCCTGGTATCGCGGGCAGCGTTCCGTTGTCGACAAGAAAGACGATGTCGGCCTCGAGCCCCTTGGCCCCGTGGACCGTCATCACGCGAACTTCGTCGCGAAGGGTGTCGGTATCGCGACGCACTTCCATTTCGGCAGCGATGAGCCAAGCGAGAAATCCCTCCAGCGACGGGGCGTTGGTCTGCTCGTAGGCGAGCGTTTGGGAAATGAACTCGTCGAGAACGTCTTCGGCCTCGGGACCGAGCCGGCGCAGGAATGCCCGTCGCCCGCCATCCGGCCCGAGGATACGGGCGAAGAAGGCGTGCGGGTTGACGGTGTCGGCCCGCGCGCGCCAGCCGTCGATGAGTCCCTTGGCCCGAGCGAAATCCTCCCTCTCGCCCGCCTTTCCGCAAAGAGCGGACCAGAGCGAACCGACGCGACCGTAGGCCAGCGCGAACAATGCGTCCTCGTCGAGGCCGACGAGGGGGCTCTTCAGGAGCGCGGCCAGCGACAAGTCATCCTCCGGCAGGAGCGCCACACGGCCGAGCGCCATCAGGTCCATGACCGCGATGTGCTCGGCGATGTTGATGCGGTCCGCGCCGGCGATCGGCACCCCGTTCGTCTTCAGGTGACGGTTGATGGCATCGGTCAGCGCGCCGCGCGAGCGGACGAGGATGAGAATGCCGCCCGGGCGGATGGGACGCGGCCTGCCGTGCTCGTCGAGAGCATCGAGTGTTTCCTTTCGGTCTCTCCACCCTTTGATCGTTGTCGCGATGCGTTTCGCCAGCTTCACCTCGGGACTGTCTTCGCCGAGGTGGTCAAGCGGTTTTATCCAGTCGTCGGCGCTGGGTTTCTCCAACGCCTCGAGGCGCGGCCAAACGACGACTCGACCCGGCTCGTTCCGGCGGCGAGCCGTGTGGAGTGTCGGACGCGGTTCGGCGGTGAGGCCGCGATGCACGTCCTGCGGCTGGAATACGGCGTCCACCGCCCCCAGAATCTTCGGGACCGAACGGAATGACAGATGCAGTTCGAGGTCGGCCCAGGCGTAGGTTGCCGCGCGTGCCGCCTTGCCGAGGTCGCCCTGCATGCGGGAAAACCACGCCGGCACCGCCCCCTGAAACGAAAAGATCGACTGCTTCTCGTCGCCAACCGCAAAGAGGGTGCGGACCGAAGGACCGGCGCCGTCGCCGGCGAAGAATTCGTCGGCAAGACGGCCGATCACCTGCCACTGACGCGGGCTCGTGTCCTGTGCCTCGTCGACGAGGATGTGGTCGAGACCCTGATCGAGCTTGTAGTGGACCCAGCGCGAGGCATCGGAGCGGGCGAGAAGTGTCGCCGTGCGTACGATCAGATCCTCGAAGTCGAGAACGCCGCGCTGACGCTTGAGGCGATCGTACTCGGCGATGGCGCCATCGGCGAGGCGCAGCATCGCCGCGCTCGTCTCGAATAGCTCGGCCGTGCGGAGGCGGTCGAGGAGCGCCAGCAGGCGGCCTCCTTCCTTGTCGAGAAGGTCGCCAAGGCCGGGCCAATCGTCCTTGATCGCCTTGGTCACGAATGACTTGCGGAGGCCTTGATCCGTAAAAAAGAAGTCAAGCCAGGCATCGGTGCGAGTGTCCGCATCCGCTAATTCGGCGAAGGGCGCAAGACGCGCCGCGGCGGCGACGTCGGCAGGACTGCTGGCGCGCAAGCTATCCATCAATCGCCGCGTTGCCGCGACATCAAAGGGCGCGCCGTCGACCACCTCACTGCGGAGTCCGTAGGAGGTCTCGCCGGAACGCACACCGAGTTTCTCGCGAAGGTCTTCGATCGCGCCTTCCAGATCTTCGCACTGGACGATCCACGCACCGATCGCGTCGCGGTCGTCGATGAATTCCTCGAGACTGTCCTCGTGGGTGCGGTCGCTGACGCGCGCCAATACGGCCCTCAGTGCCTGCCCGAGCCCACCTTCCGGAGAACCGGCGGCGCGTGTAAGCACACCACGCCGCGCCTCGTCCTTCAGCGCCTTGGCGTTGCGCTCGTCCAGAACCTCGAAATGACCAGCGACGTTGGCCTCGAACGGGAACTGGTGGAGGAGCCGCTCGCAGAATGCATGGATCGTCTGGATCTTGAGCCCGCCGGGTGTGTCGAGTGCCTTGGCGAAAAGCTTCCGCGCTGCAGCGACAAGCGCCGCGACGGGCGCGCGACCCTCGATCGCGACGATCTCGGCAGCGAGAGCAACATCTGAGAGCGTCGTCCAGCGGGCCAGCTCCGTGAATACCCGCTTTGCCATCTCGGCAGCGGCAGCTTTGGTGAAAGTCAGGCAGAGGACGCGTGACGGGTCGATCCCGGCGAGGAGCAGGCGGATGACGCGACGCGAGAGTACGAACGTCTTGCCGGAACCGGCATTCGCCGAAACCCATGCGGAACTGGCGGGGTTTGTCGCCGCAGATTGCGCAGCGCGGGTCGCCGGATCGATCCGGGGCCTCTCCGATGTGCCCATCACGGCGTTCCTCCCATCGCCGCGACATCTTCGTCGCTCTCGACGAGCGCCCATTCGCGCACGCGCGCCAAATGGTCGTAGTCGCCCTGATAGCGCGCGTTCTCCATGCGCGGCCGCGTGCGCGATCTGTAAGGATGCCCCTCGTCGGCGAAGGCGCCGACGAGGCCGA
Organism: Hyphomicrobiales bacterium; assembly: GCA_043741595.1. Lineage (GTDB taxonomy): Bacteria > Pseudomonadota > Alphaproteobacteria > Rhizobiales > Kaistiaceae > DASZQY01. Next base: position 8,792 of record JAYTZZ010000115.1, read on the forward strand.
TGAACATATGAAGCGCGCGATCGGCGAGATCGTCGGCCGAGTCTTTCCGGTTCTTCCCGAGCGCTGATATGTACGGTTCGTCGCGACCGATCTTTCCAAGGGCCAGCCAGGCGAGTTCGCTCACGCTCCGACCTGCTGCAATCCCGGCGAAGCCGCCGGCGCGCACCATGGCGGCCTCCAGCGTCATCTGCGGCGTCAGACCGGCGAAGACGGTGCGTTCGGTCTGTGGCGTGCTCGTCTTGAAGTCGTAGATCGCAACGGAGCCGTCGGTCATCTCGTCGACCCGGTCGGCGCGTCCCCGTAGCGTGAAGACGCCTGCCCCCGCTGGAACCTCCAGCTTGCCCTCAATTTCGGCGTGACGCATGGCGACCGCCGCATCGCGGGCTGCCTCGAAGGCCCTGAACCAGTGCGCAATGGCGGCGAAACGGATCGACCAGACGGCGTGCACGTCGGGAAAGTCGGAGATCGCGCCGAGCACCTCGCCGCCGATTTCCCGGAGGCGCTGCTCGGCGGCGCGATCATACGGCCCGATCCATTCGCCCGTGAACCGCCCCAGCGCTTCGTGCATCAGCGTGCCACGAAGGCCCCCGTCGGGAGGACGTCCAAGCGGGTCCAGCGGGCTCAGCTTAAGGATGCGCCGCGCGTAGATCGCGTACGGATCGCGAATGAGCGTCTCGATTTCAGTGATCGACAGGCTCGTCGGGCGCGCAATAAGCGGCGGTCTTGGTGCCGGACGCGGTGCCGGAGCTACGCCGTCGACCCGATCGATAGCGCGGGCGAACTCGACAAAGCGGCGACCGCGCGCCATGAGCATCGACGCCGCGCTTTCGCCAATCAGCGCACGGAGACGCTGCAGCCAACGCGACTCCACCGTCGGCGCGCCCCCCCGCTTTTCTGCGCGCGTGACGATGACGCGTGGCGCCGCCAAACCTTGAAAGAAGTCGTGGGCGGCCAGGCCCAGCCGCCGCTCCGGCGGCGTCAAGCCGATGGCCGCGCGCATGGCGCGCGACAACCAAGGATCCGTGCGGGAGTCAGCGGGCCAAACGCCTTCATCGAGGCCACCGAGGACAAGGAGATCGACCGACTGGAGGCGCGCTTCGAGCGTGCCCCAGATGTGGATGCGCGGGTCTGCGCCGACCGGGCGCTGGACCGCCACATCAGCTAGAAGGGCGGCCAGGAAAAACGGGAAGTCGCCGGGAGCAAGCGCTAGCGCCTTTGCCTCTTCGTCGGCGATGAGTCCCTCGACGAGCGTCGCCAGCGCCTGTCCGCCCAGGCCCTCCCCGAGCATATCGTCGC